>NZ_JAMBNV010000003.1 GCF_023715245.1 Sporosarcina luteola | reverse complement strand
CCAGCGTTCGTCCTGAGCCAGGATCAAACTCTCCATAATAGAGAAATTCGAGTAGCTCGAGTTTCTTGCTGGCATCAATTAAGATGTCAATTTGAATCCGAAGATTCGTTTGTTCTTTTCACCGACAGGGTCGGCTCCAGAACTTTATTTGTTGACGTTTTGCTGTTCAGTTTTCAAGGTTCATGTATTTCGCTGTCGGTTTATGTCGTTCTCTCGACTGCTTTATTACTATACCAAATGAAACTTAAAGTGTCAACAGTTTTAGTGAATAAATTTCACATACTTGATTTCCTCTATAGAAATGGCCGTTACATCGAGACAAATGACAACTTCATTTGCACGGGGGATTTTAAAAATAAACTATATCCTTATTCAATTAATAGTATATAAAAAGGAACGGCCCCATAGGAGCCGTCCCACTTAACTTAGAAATTATACACTTACTTCATTTAATAAAGATGAAATACATAATGAAGATGATGAAGAGTCCATACATGATCGGATGAATCTCTTTCCTTCTACCGGCGAGCAGCATCGTGATCGGATAGAAGACAAAGCCGATTGCGATTCCAGTGGCGATGCTGTATGTCAATGGCATCGTAATGATCGTGAAGAATGCCGGTACGGCGATTTCAAATTTCGACCATTCGATATTCCCTAATGTTGATACCATTAGTACACCTACGATGATAAGTGCTGGTGCTGTCACTTCAGGAGTAATGACAAACAGTAATGGAGAGAAGAACAATGCCAATAGGAATAGCGTTCCTGTTACAATAGAAGCAAAGCCTGTTTTAGCTCCGGCTGCCACACCTGCAGTGGACTCAATATAAGAAGTCGTTGTGGACGTTCCGAAAATCGAACCAGTCACTGTAGCCATCGAATCTGCCAGCAACGCCTTTCCGGCTCGCGGCAATTTTTCGTCCTTCATCAAACCTGCTTGTGTAGCTACCGCAACAAGCGTACCTGCCGTATCGAAAAAGTCGACGAAGAGGAAGGTAATGACAATGACAAGGAATTGAGTTGTCATTAATGAAGCGGGATCGTTGAAGATCGCTTCGAATGCAGCACCGAATGTGGGAGCAACGGATGGCACTTTGTCGACCACTTTCGTCGGGATATCAATTAAGCTGACGATCATCCCTAAAATCGTTGTCAGAATCATGCCGTAGAATATTGCACCCTTAATTTGCCGTACCATCATGATAACGGTAATAACTAAGCCGAAGATGGCGAGCAGCGTAGGTCCAGCTGATAAATCGCCGAGTGTCACAAGCGTGTTCGGATCCGCAACGATTATATTTGCGTTTTGGAAGCCGAGGAAGGTGATGAAGAGGCCGATACCTGCACCAACTGCATATTTTAATTGTGATGGTATGGCATTGATGATCGCTTCACGCAATCCTGACAACGATAGAATAATAAAGATAAGTCCAGAGAATAAAACTCCCGTCAATGCTGTTTGCCACGGGATTCCATAGGTTAGCACAACTGTAAAGGCGAAGAATGCGTTCAATCCCATACCTGGAGCCAAGCCGATCGGGTATTTTGCAATTATCCCCATAAATAATGAACCGACTGCAGCTGCTAACGCGGTTGCTACGAAAACGGCGCCTTTATCCATGCGCATCGCATCAGGAAGATCAGGTATCCCTTCCAATGAAAGCATGAGTGGATTGACCGCTAAAATATATGCCATTGCAAGGAAAGTCGTAAGCCCACCGATGATTTCCCTCCGGTAATTCGTTCCAAGCTTATCAAACTCAAAGTATTTCTTCATGATAACCGTCCTTTTATGTAATTTTTATAATGAAATCGAAGGTCTGTTGTCGTCAGGTCGGAAATCCATTGATAATCAAATACAAAAAAAGGAAGTATACGATAGTTACACGTATACTTCCCCATGACAATCAAATTAAAACGATTTACGCCTTAAATTCAATCATCGTAGTCAGAACATTTACGGCGTTCCGGTAGAGACGTTTGGGCCATATCCCCAAAGATATACGATGCAGTTATTCAGTTTTCTTTATTCCCACTCGATTGTGCCCGGTGGTTTAGCGGTAATATCGTAGACAACACGATTCACTTGGTCAACTTCCGATGTGATGCGTGTACTGATTTTCTCTAGGACGTCCCAAGGGATGCGCGCCCAATCCGCTGTCATGCCGTCCACCGAATGAACAGCGCGAATGCCGATTGCATGGTCATAGGAACGTTTTTCATTCCTCTTTCCGACGCTTCGGATATTCGGCAGGACTGCGAAGTATTGCCAAATATCACGATCAAGTCCTGCTTTCGCGATTTCATCACGGAGGATCCAGTCCGCATCACGGACAATTTCAAGCTTCTCTTCCGTAATTTCTCCTAGTACCCGAACGCCGAGGCCTGGGCCCGGGAACGGCTGGCGCTGTACGATATCAGCGGGCAAGCCAAGTTCTGCTCCGACCGCTCGCACTTCGTCTTTGAACAATGCTTTCAACGGCTCGATCAATTCGAACTCCATGTCTTCCGGCAGACCGCCGACATTATGATGTGATTTGATCACTTCATCTGTCGCAGTTCCGCTTTCAATGATGTCCGCATAGATCGTACCTTGCGCGAGGAAGTCGATTCCTTCAAGTTTTGCGGATTCTTCATCGAATACGTAAATGAATTCATTGCCGATCACTTTCCGTTTCTCTTCTGGATCAGTGACGCCTTTCAACTTGTCCAAGAAACGTTTGCGGGCATCGACTTTAATGAAGTTCATATGGAATTGATTGCTGAATGTGTCGACGACGCTTTCCACTTCACCTTTACGAAGAAGGCCGTGGTCAACGAAAATGCAAGTTAGTTGGTCGCCGATCGCGCGGTGGATCAACGTTGCCACTACGGATGAATCGACGCCGCCGCTTAGTGCGCAAAGGACTTTCCGGTCGCCGACTTGCGAACGGATTTTTTCAACTTCGATATCGATGAAACTTTTCATCGTCCAGCTTTTTTGTGCGCCGCAAACCGCGAGCACGAATTTGCTCAATATTTCTTTGCCATCAGCGGATTGCGGAGCTTCCGGATGGAACAGTACGCCATAAAGGTGTTTTTCTTCATTTGCGAAAGCGACCGTTCCGCCGTCAGGGCCTGTCGCGATTGCTGTAAAGCCAGTCGGCAATTCAGATACCGCATTTCCTTTGCCCATTAAGACGGATTGCTTTCCTGCAAGTCCCGAAAACAGCTTTGAAGCAGGAGTCATATTGACTTCCTGAACGTCCGCGGCATCTTCCGTCACTTCCGTTTTTCCGCCGAATTGCTTGGCGATCAGTTCCGCACCTGAGGATATTCCGAGTACAGGTATACCGAGATCGAATATGCCGGCGTCGATTCCGTAATCAACTTCCTTTGATCCGCCGGAAAGGATGACTCCGACAGCCTGCATATTTTTGATTTCCTCCGCTGTAACCGTGTGCGGATGCAATTCACTGTAAACCCCGAGCTCACGGATTGTGCGTGTGATCAGTTGGTTATATGCGTTACCATAATTCAGTACTACAATCTTTTCCTGTTCAATCAATAAAGGAGCCGTCGACAATTGATCCACCTCTTCCAATTAGTTTCCGTTGCCGCTAAATAAGTAAAGACGCGTAAGAAAGTCCTTCTTTCCACGCGTCTCAACGTTCTACTGCAGGCAGAAACAGACATAACTGTCCTGCCTTCATAGACAAGCCATTCACGGTGGCTTAGTAGAAACATCCGAACCATATTATCGGATTTATATGAGGGCATATCGGTTGTTCTTTTTTTCAATCTTACGCCTCCGACTTGCAAAAATCAACAGGAAGCCCTATTGATTAAATCTTCCCATATTTCCTGCAAGCCTGCCCAATCATCATGATTTGTATATCCTCCATAGAGGCCGCGTTCATACGCCTCGGTAAGCATCCGCATCCGACGGCCACCGAAGTGCGAATCGACTGTTTTTGCATATTCGGATAGCGTCATGCTGTTCGTCCGTTTAAATCCGAAACGTTCCAACTGCTTCATTAGGCCCTTATATTGTTTCGTGTACGTACCCCAATCCGCTTGCCTTTTCCGGTAAGCGTTTATGAGCAGTTTAGGAATCCATCTTCCCCGATGCTTATACACTTGCCACGCAATAACTACAATCCCAACAAGCCCAGCAATGCCGACCCACGCATTTTCGCGAAGGAACTTATCCATCTTGTTGAAGAAAGCGATAATACCATTATCTTCATCGTTCTTAGCAGGCGTTGCCGTCCGGTCGGTTTCGGGCCTCTCACGTTCTTCCATGTCCGGCGCTTCCGGATCGCTCATATCTATTTCGAGATCGTATTCGATGCCGGTCATATTCGAAAATCCGATTGTCGGTTCGAAAGGCATCCATCCGAATCCCGGAATGTAAGCCTCTACCCATGAATGCGCTTCATTGTTCGTCACTTGATATTCCATCTTACCCTGTGGATTCGTTTTCCCTTCACCCGGAGCGAAACCTTTTACCCATCGTGCAGGAATATCGGATGCACGCAGCATGACGACCATGGACGTTGAAAAGTTATCGCAATATCCACGTTTCGTATCGAAGAGGAATTGATCCACATAATCCTCATTCCCTTTCGGCACCGCCACATTCTGCTGGTCGTACATGAAACCGTTTCTGGCGAAATAGCGTTCGATTGATTTCGCCTTTTCGTATACGCTCTCTTCCCTTCCAGTAATTGTGAGCGCCAATTCGCGGACACGATCCGGCAATTGCTCAGGGAGCTGTAAGTATTCGGAAAAGTCCACGGATTCGAGCGCATAATCATCCATCGAGGTTGCACGAAGTGCCTTTAAGCTGTAGTTCAGTTCGACGAGGTCGATGCCGAACGAATCAAGCTCCGTCTCTTCTCCGTCTTTCATTACCCAAAACTGTCCAGTTTCCTCCTGATTCTGCAAGACGACATCCGTCCTTGTATGGATTTTGGACGTACCATATGGATAAACGAGATAAGGCAATTGTTGCTTCATATTGATTTCAGCGTGAAGGAACTCGGTCTCCTCAAGCAAGTCAGCACTCGAAAAGGCTAGCAATGATCCCGGTTCGATATTAACCGGCATAGTCTCTTCGGATTGTTGTTCCCAGCCCTTTGACGTATACGTGTTTTTCGTTTCAATCTTCCAATATTGCTTCTTTGGAACAGTCGCACTGAAAACGACGGTGCTATCTTGTGAGAAAGCACCCCCCAGCTTCGAGTCATCCGTATCGTATCCGCTTTTCGCCGCAAAGTTGCCGTTCCCGAGCCCTTCACCTTGCACAACCGACTTCAAGAAAGGGACAGGGTCGGCCCAGGACGGTCCCCGATCTGGCATGATACTCGCGAATGCACTGCTGCAAACGACAGCAAATAGCAAAGGAAGGGAAAAGGCAGCGAACATTCCCGTCCCCAATTTCCGTCCATGTTTATCGGAAATGCGGGAAATCGTCAATAATCCTATTAATAAAAGGCCTGATACCATGATTCTAAAAATGGCGCCCTCCGCGGAATAGGAGCTGAACGTATCCAAAACGGCGATGAAGATGACCGTCATTGCGTAAAATAGGAGGATGCTTTTCCGTACTTCGATCCAATGGCGGATCAAGTAGATCGTCATCCATAACAGGACAAAAAAGAGGACTGTACGGAACGGATTCGTAATGCCTTCCCAATTCCAAGCGGCGATAATGCCGATATTCGACACGAGATCCGTTATGAGCAAAGAAACTGTTTCTCTCGAAAGAATGACAGTTTCAAAAAACACATAATGAAGCGACCAAAAAAGATAGATAAGTTTCAATGGGATGGATAGCCACCATCTCATCCTCAGCAATCCGAAAAGGAAGGAAATGCCGATGAAATAAAGGAAAACCGCTATATATTCCGTGTCGGTCAATTCAATGACAGGCAACAGCCATTCCCAGAGGAGGATGAAAGCCAGCACATACATGAGTATGAGGAAACGCATATCTGTCTTTACTTCCTTCATTAACTGGCCACCTCCTTAAAGGCTTCCGAAAATTGCTTTCTACTAAGTGCATGGATAGTGATCCCTTTTGCTTTGGCAAATCTAATTTGCTCTTGAAGCTGCTGAGGCAACTGATTTTCCCCTTCAACGATGACGAAACAGATGACCGATTTCGTATTTTTTACGAGAGCCATCATCGATTGGATGAACAACCAGTCGGGATCGGCCGTCACTAAGACGACGCTGCCGGCAACCGCTGGCAGTGTCGCCGCTATCGGCTGTATGCCTTCGCTAGCAGTTGGCCTTATTTTAGCCAAATGAACGAATACATCGCGCAATTGGTCAGCTGAATGGATGAATGGAAACGCGACCGTCTCCGCCCCCACAGAAACGAAAGCGATATTCGCCTGATGGTTCGCAGCCTCCTCGACAATGGAAGCCGCAAGTTCAACCTTCTCTTCGAACAGATTTGATTCTCTGCCGTCGAGCAACACGATAATATCTTCCGATTGCCGATCTTCGAATTCCTTCGTCATCAGATTTTGCGTACGGGCGAAGGATTTCCAATGGATCCATGTGACCCGGTCGCCCGCCTGATAATCCCTCACCCCTGTCGCCATCGTCGTATCCTTGACGAGCGAAAATGGGGAGATGAGAGATCCGCGGTCATATTGGGAATTAATCGGCACGTATTTAATGGAAGTCGTATTCGGATAAACAAGGATGGCATCCTTCAATTCTATGGATGCACGCTTTTTAATCCAACCGAAAAAATCGGAAACTTCCATTTCGACGCCTTCCACAATATGCTCCCCTCTCGGAAGCTTGTCAATTTCATATGAAAACTCCATACTCTTTTTGAAGCCGAATAGAAAGATATGCTTTGTATTAGCTTTCGCGCTTCTGACCATGGCGGGATCCGCCCATTTTTCAATCGCGACGGTATACAGCAATGGGAATCGGACTGTCCGCGAAAGTTTAACGGTAACCGCGAGCTTCCCACCGCTCTCGATCGTTTTCGTCCGGATGATGCGCTCAGCTTTTATATTATTTATCGGATAGGCAAATAGAGCGATTGAATACAAAAGGAAGGGTGTCAACATGTAAAAGATCGTCCAACTCACTTTACCGCCTTGGAACATCGCAAAGACGTAGACGGAAAAGAAAAGGCCGACGATGAAAACGAAGCGGCCTGTCACCGATAGCAATTCTTTCCCTTTTTTCATTTCAAACCGACCCGGTCAATCGGCACACTCACCCGCGTTAGGATCCGGTCGACGATTTCATTTGAAGTGATCCCTTCGTACTTCGCTTCCGAACGGAGGATCATCCGATGTCCGAACACAAAAGGAGCCAAATACTTCACGTCGTCAGGCGTTACATACGTCCGCCCTTTAATAAGCGCATATGCTTGGCAAGACTTCATGAGCGCAAGCGATCCGCGCGGACTCACTCCGAGATAGACGTGCGGATTAGTGCGCGTTTCCGACGCACAATCGACGATATACGTTTTAATCGTTTGGTCGACAGTCACTTCTTTCACTGCATGTTGGAGCTCCGCTAATTCTTGAATCGTCAGGACTGTTTCGAGATGGTCGATTGGCACCGATTTTTCAGCACGGGACAGAACTTCAATTTCTTCGCTCCGTTTCGGATAGCCCATCTTCAGCTTGAAGAGAAATCGGTCCAATTGGGCCTCCGGCAACGGATATGTCCCTTCGTATTCAATCGGGTTCTGGGTCGCCATGACGAAAAACGGCTGCGGGATCCGGATCGTTTCCCCGTCCACCGTTACGGACGATTCCTCCATGCTCTCGAGTAAGGCGGCTTGCGTTTTCGGGGACGTCCGGTTAATTTCATCAGCCAGGACGATGTTTCCGACAATCGGTCCCGGTCTGAATTCGAACTCCATTTCCCTCGGATTGTAGATGGAGACGCCAAGGACGTCCGATGGCAATAAATCCGGCGTGAACTGTATACGTTTGAATGAAGCGCCGATCGATTTCGCGAGCGCTTTTACCATCATCGTTTTCCCGACGCCAGGGACGTCTTCCAAGAGAACATGCCCACCTGCTAGAAGCGCTGTAAGGCTAAGCTCCGCAATATCCCGCTTGCCGATCATCACCTTATCAATATTCGCGAGAACTTTGTCGATTACTTGTGCATGAGTCATTCTATTTCCTCCCATTCCAACTTCTCTCTATAACCTGCCCAATATTTTACAATAACATGTCCGAAAATTTACAAAATGTAACTTCATAATAACGTAAAACCCGTCGCTTCACAACATCTTACAAAATTTGCAAACCGATTCAACAGCAAAAAACCCGCCATCGAATTTGCTTCGATGGCGGGTTCATGTTCATTTCCAAAAATCGTCGAATATCGTAACCGGCATGTGACGCTTATGCGCCGATCTTGTATAATGCTTTTTAATCGTTTCAAGCGCTTTGTCTGAAACTTGCTTCCCTTCCAGGAAGTCATCGATCTCCTCGTACGTGACGCCGAGAGCAACTTCATCAGGCAATGCAGGCTTGTCATCTTCAAGATCCGCAGTCGGCACTTTTTCGTACAGATGCGCAGGGGAGCCGAGCGCCTTCATCAACTGGCGGCCCTGCCTTTTATTCAACCGGTAGATCGGCATGAGATCCGCTGCGCCATCACCGAATTTCGTGTAGAATCCGGTCACAGCTTCTGCAGCGTGGTCGGTCCCGAGAACGACACAACTATGCGCCGCTGCAACGGAGTATTGGACTTTCATCCGCTCCCGGGCTTTTTCATTCCCTTTTGTATAATCGGAAATATTGATACCCGCCTTTGCCAATGCCTGTTCGCTTGCATCGACCGCGCCTTTGATATCTACCGTATAGAGCAAGGAAGGCTTGATGAAGTCAAGGGCGTCCTGCGCATCGTCTTCATCGAACTGCTTCCCATACGGAAGCCTGACGGCAATGAACTTATACCGGTCCGTACCGTTCTCTTCGTTCAGCTCATCGGCAGCCATTTGTGCAAGCCTTCCGACGAGCGATGAATCCTGCCCGCCCGATATGCCAAGGACGAAACCATTGACGAATGTATTTTTCACTGCATATTCCTTCATGAAATTAATCGATTTGCGGATCTCCTCTTGCGGGTCAATTGACGGCATGCTTTTCAGCTCCGCAATGACCTGTTCTTGAAAAGTCATTTTCCGCACCTCCTCATCTCATTGAAAACTCATCCACTCGATCCTGCACTTCACGGATATTGCGCATTTTATTGTCCCAACATTTCTGGCTCAAGTCGACCGGGTACTCCTCTGGATTCAAGGAACGTTTATATTCATCCCATAATAAATCTAAATTATCGTGGGCGAACTGGCGCATTTCATTCAATGTAGGATTTTTGTAAATCACATTTCCGCCTTCAATCACTTGCGTATGCAAGTTCACAGCATCGAAGTTCGTAACGAATTTGGATATGAATGTGTGAACCGGGTGGAACATTTTAATCCTTTTTTCCACTGTCGGGTCTTCGTCGTACATCGTGATGTAATCGCCTTCCGCCTTGCCGTTTTCCCTGTCGATGATCCGATAGAGCTTCTTTTGACCAGGCGTCGTCACTTTCTCGACATTGGACGAAATTTTAATCGTATCTTCCATTTCACCGTTTTCATTCTCGATAGCAACGATTTTATATACCGCGCCGAGAGCCGGTTGGTCGTAAGCGGTGATCAGCTTCGTGCCGATCCCCCATACATCGACCTTCGCCCCTTGCGCTTTCAAGTTCAAGATCGTGTACTCGTCCAAATCATTCGAGACGACGATTTTCGCGTCTTGGAATCCTGCTGCATCCAGCATTTTCCGGGCTTCCTTCGACAGGAATGCAATGTCGCCGCTGTCAAGACGGATGCCGATGAAATTGATTTTATCGCCGAGCTCCTTCGCGACCTGAATGGCTGTCGGGATGCCGATTTTCAGCGTATTGTACGTATCAACGAGGAATACACAGTCCTTATGCCGTCTCGCGTACGAGTGGAACGCTTCGTATTCGCTTTGATAGGCCTGGACCAATGAATGGGCATGCGTTCCCGCAACCGGGATGCCGAAGCGTTTGCCTGCACGGACGTTGCTTGTCGCTTCTACTCCTCCGATGACAGCGGCACGCGCTCCCCAGATTGCAGCATCCATTTCGTGAGCCCGTCTGCTTCCGAACTCCATGACGACTTCCTCTTTGACGACTTGCTTAATACGGCTCGCCTTTGTTGCGATGAGCGTTTGGAAGTTGACGATATTGAGCAGCGCCGTCTCGATGAGCTGGGCTTCCGCCAACGTCGATTCCACTCGCAGGATCGGTTCGTTTGCAAATACAAGTTCCCCTTCCTTCATCGAATAAACATCCCCCGTAAAACGGATGTCTTTCAAATAAGATAGGAAATCCTCTCTATAGCCGAGCTCTTCCCGTAAATAGGTCAGGTCGCTCTCACTGAATTGAAAATCCTTTAAGTAATCAAGGATCCGCTCAAGTCCCGCAAAAATCGCATAGCCATTACCGAACGGAAGGTTTCTGAAGTACAGCTCAAATACCGCTTTCCGTTCATGAATGCCATCCGCCCAATACGATTCCATCATGTTGATTTGATAAAGATCTGTATGTAGCGCCAAACTGTCGTCAGCATATTTCGAAGTCATGTCAAATCTCCTTCTTCCGCATCTTCTGATAGTTTCAGTATACACTATTTACCCTTGTTTTCATTATAAATAACATGCGCCTAAATTGCCTCATTCTCCAAAAATATCGGCTTGTTTCCACTTTCCGAACCGGTAATACAGGAATGCGATGATGCTGCTAATGACGAAACTGACACCGATTCCGAGGGCAATCCCCTTATCTCCCATGAAGCCAGACAGGAAGTACGTAACGGGGTAACGTAATATCCAAAACGAAATGATATTGAGCACAAGCACTTGGAACATTGCCCCCGATGCACGGACAGCGCCATTGAGTACGAAATTGATGCCTAAAAAAGGATAGAAAAATGCTATCATCTTCAAATAGTCCGCACCAAAACGGACAGCTTCCGCTTCGGAAATGAAAAGTCGGATACCGGCCCCCGCAAAAGCGTAGACAATTCCGGCGATGGCAAACATAATGCCAAGATTATATAGAAAGCCGATGAACGTAATCCTGTGGACACGGTTCCACTTCCCCGCACCGATGTTTTGTCCTGCCATACTATTCACTGCCGTTCCGATCGCTTGCGCCGGCAGCATGATCAGACTATCAAGCCGTTGCGCAGCCCCGTACCCCGCAACTACCGCAGGGCCGAAAGAAGCGACGACACTCATGATCGCCATGACGCCTGCCGAAATGACGCTCATTTGCAAACCCGCCGGAATGCCCAATTTCAGTATATCAAGCACTTCACGCTTAGCCGGCAGATGCGGCTTTGAAAACGGCACGAGCTTTTTGCGAACGGAATAAATTGCGCCAGTCGCAAATGCAACCCCTTGGGATACGATTGTCGCAACCGCAGCTCCTTGGACGCCCCATCCGAAGACGGCAATGAAAATCGGATCAAGTACCGTGTTTAGCAGGACGGCCGTCAAAACGAAATAGATTGGCGTCTTTGAGTCGCCGACAGACCGGAACACGGTGTTGATGAAGTTATATCCGAACAGAAACAGAATCCCGAAAAAATTGACACGCAAATAGGACGTTGCCATTTCAATCATCGAGTCGGGCGTTCCAAGCAATGCCAAAATCGGCTTCGCTAAAAAGAAGCCCGCAAAACTTAACACAACAGACATGATCGTCAATAAAACGACGAATGCGTTCAAATAATTACGCAAGCCTGCCTCGCTCCCCCTCCCCTTCTGCTGGGAGAGGATTGTCAGCGCCGCATTATTCAGGCCGATGACAAAAGAGAGGACGGTAAACACGACAGTACCCGAAATCGCAACTGCGCCAAGCGCGTCGGCACCGATAAGGTTTCCGACCCATAAGCTGTCGATAAATTGGTAGGACACTTGCAAAAGGTTCGTGAGAATGATCGGTGCTGAATAAAAAATAAGCTGCTTTGCAAGCGGGCCTTCCGTAAAATCATATTGTTTCGCCATGGCGCTCCCCCCTTCATCCAAATACCTTCAGTCCGACCGCCCCTCCGATGATCAAGCAAAGGAATAGCATCCGTTTCCACCCGGCTGCTTCCTTGAAAAACAGGATGCCCATAAGGACGGCACCCGCCGCACCGAGTCCCGTCCAAATCGCATACGCAGTCCCCATCGGAATGTCGCGCATTGCGAGGGACAGAAATATAAAACCGACCGAAAACGTCCCGACGATGAGCAGCAGGCGGGGCCATGATCTTTTCTGCAAATAAAGATTAATGGCCATGACGCCGAAAATCTCCCCTAAACTTGCGATGACTAAATATATCCACGCCATATCTCAATCGCCCCCTTCCGTTGCTTCACCGGATGCAGCCGTCGTCATTTTTATCCCGATAACTCCCACGATGATAATCGCGATGAAGATCACTTTAGCGATGGAAAACTCCGCATTGAAAAACAGGAAATCGATTAGAACGATCGCCGCCGCTCCGGAACCGGTGAAGACTGCATACACCGTCCCGGATGGCAACGTCTCGCATGCCTTTATAATTGCGTAGAAGCTAATGACGATTGCAACGATAGTCCCTGCCCACTCGAGTACCGAATCGGAATACCGAAGTCCGATCACCCAAAAGATCTCGACGATCGCCGCCAATAAAACATAAAGCCAAGCCAATGGAAATCCTCCTCATCATTCAACATGCACCCATTATAGCAAAAGGTCACGGACATTCATTTCCGAAACTTCTTGCAATCCGTCTGGATGCATGATAACTTTAGATAAATGTTTTTTCTAACAATTACATATTTTGATTCTTATCACGAGAGACGGAGGGATTGGCCCGATGAAGTCTCAGCAACCAGCCCGATTTTGGTATGGTGCTAATTCCAAAAGGCGAACTGCGCCTTGAAGATAAGAAGATTGATTTCAACGATGTTGGAGGCCCTCTTCTTAATTGGAGAGGCCTCTTTTTTACTAGGCAAAGGAGATGGGCAACTTGACAAAGCAGAGCATTAACACAAAATTGGTGCAAATAGGAAACCAGAGCGATCCGAGAACCGGGGCGGTCAATCCTCCCCTACATTTTTCAACAGCGTACAAGCATGATGGATTGGGTCTATCAACCGGTTACGATTATACACGGACAAAAAATCCGACACGGACGATCCTCGAGGAAGGCATCGCCAATTTGGAAAACGGCGACCGCGGCTACGCGTGCAGCTCGGGCATGGCAGCGATTCAGCTCGTCCTTTCGCTGTTCAAATCGGGAGATGAATTGATTGCTCCTGACGACCTATACGGTGGCACATTCCGATTGTTTGACCATTACGCAGATCTGTATAACGTCCGGACGTCGTATTCTTCTTTTGATAACGTCGAGGAAACGGAAAAGCTGATCACCGAAAACACGAAGGCGATCTTCATCGAAACACCGACGAACCCGCTGATGCTGGAAATCAATATCGAACAGTATGTAGAGATTGCGAGAAAGCACAACTTGCTTGTCATCGTCGATAATACATTTTTGACTCCGTACTACCAACGCCCGATTGAGCTCGGGGCAGATATCGTCATCCATAGCGCGACGAAATATATCGGCGGTCATAATGATGTGCTTGCCGGGCTAGTCGTCGCCAAGGGAGAAGAGCTGTGCAACCGTCTAGGCGAAAATCATAATGCGATCGGCGCGACGCTTTCCCCGTTCGACTCCTGGCTCGTCATCCGCGGATTGAAGACGTTGCATGTGCGCATGAAACAGCATGATGCCAATGCGAAGGAACTCGTCTCTTATTTAAAAAACGAACCGCTTGTCGATGACGTCCTCTATGCAGGAAAAGGCGGCATGATTTCATTCAGGGTACGGGAAAGCGAATGGGTCGATCCGCTATTGCAAAACTTGAAGCTCATCACATTTGCCGAAAGTCTCGGAGGAGTGGAAAGTTTGATCACGTATCCGACGACGCAGACCCATGCAGAAATCCCTGAGGAAGAACGGGAAAGGCGCGGTGTCGATAAACGGTTATTGCGTTTCTCGGTCGGACTCGAGGAAGCCGAAGACTTGATCGCCGATCTTAAGCAAGCCATCAATGCAGCGGCAGAAACGACGGCTGTCAGTCAATAATAAAAAAGGCCGTCTCGGTGAACGAGACGGTCCTTTTATTATTTAGAGATTTCAGCTAACTCTTTTCTTTGCGAATAAAAATCGATGAAGTTGTTAACGACTTTATCCAAGAAATCAATCGTCGCTTGGTCTGTCAATTGACCCGTTTCGTCCATTTTCTCATGGACGGAACCGATATATACTTCATTGTTTGGCAAGAGCGCAGGAGAAAGCATCGGGTTCGTCAAAATCTCACGTAAATGCAGTTGAGCACGGACACTTCCCATCACACCCATTGAAGCACCGATCATGAAAGCAGGCTTGTCTTTAATTGCGAAATTGCTTCTCGACAGCCAGTCGACAGCGTTTTTCATTACTCCTGGAATGGAGAAGTTGTATTCAGGCACTGCAAATAGGACCGCATCGGAATCCCGAACGTTATCCAGGAAATCTGTAACGTTTTCTGACGGATTGCCTTCTATATCAACAGAAAACATTTCGACATCATTAATGAATACAGGTGTAATAGTAAGTTTATCTGCATATTTCTTCCTCAAATATTCAACCACTTTCAAGTTGTATGAAGACGAGCTTGTGCTGCCGATAATCGCTTTTACTGATATAGTCATGTTGTTGGACTCCTTCTCTTTTTATCTTAGCATTGCCTCTCTATAGGAAGGTATGCGTTCCCCTATAAAACTGGGGCATCATTTATTGACCTGGTAATTATCTCACATTCAAGATACTTTTCGTATAAATTTGCTCATAAGAAAAGAACGTTCCCCTATTTGCTTAGGGAACGCTCCATCTTTTAATTGAAGAAGCAGAAGAAAATCGTCCAGAATGGAACGTTTTTCCGCTCTTTCTTTTTGCGTTTGAGCGCTTTTTGCTCCATGCGGAACTGTTCGACTTCCTGCCGCATATCTTCCATATGTCGTTGAACTACTTCTCTATCAATTGTATACATATATATTCTCCTCTTGGAGAGGGACCTTAAACGAGATTACAGTCGACGTTCACCTATCGTGCCGCCGTTATCATCTAACCATTTTGGAGATTCCCACTCCATCAATTTTGTTTTATTTATTCGTTCATGCTCTTCATGTCTCGCGTTTTGAATAATCATTTTGCTTTTCCTCCTTTATTTTTTAGTTGAATCAATTCACTTGCGGGGAACATCGCTACCCACTATCCAGAGACACCATCATCAATACTTTCCGTTGCAGCCCTACATTAATCATCGGAAACACTCCTTTTCATCTAGTTTTTGTTTATATGCCACACGCACAGCGTGAAAACACCGAATATTCTTTCATATGAAGACACAAAAAAGCACACGCCTTTTGCATAAGCGTGTGCTCATATAAAAGAACGGCATACCATGCCATTCCTCGGTCTACAATTAGAAAGAGAGATTAGTCAGGCACGGATCAAGTATGAAGTTGTTTATGATTACGATTGCTTTTTTCATTTTCCGTACCTCCTCTATTACTAGAATAACTTACTTTCTGAGGATACCATTTCCAATTATTCATTGTCAATAGGTAATTTGAAAAACTTTCTCTATTTTTATTTATTCTACAACGATAGGGTTGGCAACTGCTTCATGGAATAGTGTATGATATTCAATAAGAACTGCTTCAAGAAATGAAGGAGGACCCCTATTATGAACGAAGCGAAACTGCAAAAAGAAGCGATGCACGTACTGAAGCTGACGAGCAGAACCTTCTATATTCCGATTAAATTATTGAATCCCACCTTGCGGAAGACGGTAGGCTCCGCTTATTTATGTATGCGTGCGATAGATGAAATAGAAGATCATGAAGAACTGCATCCGGAAAGCAAGCAGCATCTGCTGCAGTCGACGAGCAAGCTCCTGCAAACCGACTTATTTGACGTCGCTGCGTATCGCGCTCTCCTCAAGCCCTATGAAAACCTCTTGCCGGAAGTAACATTGCGACTTGGCGACTGGCTCGCCGTCTGTCCTGCAGGCATCGTCGCCAAAGTGAAAGAGTCGACGAGCATCATGGCGGATGGCATGGCAAAATGGGTCGGCAAGGATTTCCTTGTTCAAACGAAAGAGGATTTAGACGACTATACATATTATGTAGCGGGTCTTGTCGGTGTGATGCTTTCCGATATTTGGGAACAGTATGACGGGACAAAGACGGATCGCGACTTGGCGATCGGGTATGGTCGCGGATTGCAGGCAGTAAATATGCTGCGCAATCAAGAGGAAGATGCGGAGCGCGGCGTCCGTTTCCTTCCTGAAGGATGGGACAGGCATGACCTGTTCGAGTATGCAGAGGCGAATTTGAAAAAAGCTGATGACTATATCGAATCAATTTCAAATAAGAACATCCTGTTGTTCTGCAAAATCCCGCTTGCCCTTGCGAAGCGGACGATCGGTGCGATGCAGGGCGGACAGGAAAAAATGAACCGTGCGGAAGTCGAATCGACAGTGGAATCGATTTTGAAAGAAGTGTAAGCGTTTGTTGCTCGCTTTGGACGCGGAATGGCTCGCTTTGGACGCGGAGTGGCTCGCTTTGGACGCGGAATGGCTCGCTTTGGGCGCGGAATAGCTCGCTTTGGACGCGGAATAGCTCGCTTTGGACGCGGAATAGCTCGCTTTGGACGCGGAATAGTTTGCTATGGACGCGGAGTGACTCGCTTTGGACGCGAGCCACAATTTATTAACTAACAAGAAGAGGCTGCTGCAGATTGTCAGTAAAAACTGATGATCTGCAACAGCCTCATTTGTTATTTTGCGGAATCTGTTTGTTAGTATTTGATGGACTATCCTTATGTTGTTTTGCAGGTGGTCCTTGATTGTCTTTACTTTGGTTATCGACCGATGACGAATGAGACGGTGGTCCTTGCTGATCCGCATGAGGCGGCACCTTTTCACTTCGCCCTTTGTCCGGTTTGTTCTTAGACTTTTCTGCAGGTGGACCTTGTTGATCTTCCGATTTATGTGGACGACCCTTTTCCTTCTCCATCTTCTGCTGTTGCGAATGAGAAGGAGGGACGATATCCTTCTTCGGTTTTTGCAAAGTATCATTGTGAGGCTGAACCGGTTTCTTCTCACCCGGATTCACATTCTTTACAGGATGCTTTTTCTTTTTACTCTCGAGCGATTGGAATTGATGGATCGACATGTTCTTCTTGTTTGCCACTTTTCTTTCCTCTGGCGAACTCTCCGCAATTTGCAAGGTGATTTCTTCATGCCTGGCGCGGACTTCCTGCACGGCGTCACCAATCAGCTGACGCGTCTCCTGTGCCCTTTCACGGGTTGGATAGATGGTCGTAATACTTACCTGCTTGTTGTCGTTCCCCGTTAATTCCAACACGGCCATGTCCAATACGGTTTGGATGGGCTGCCCCTTCCATGCTGATAGGCGATCCTCTTCATTCCGCTTATCCTTTAAATATCGCAAGGAAATGACATGTCCTTCCCGGTTCACTCCAAATTCCATCGCTATGCCCGCATCCAGTTGTACGTACGCCATCACTTTTTCATTCAACGGAATTAATGAAGACAGAATGAAAAATAGTACAGCAGCTGCAACCAGTACAGCTCCGACGAACCCCGGCTTCGCCTTTCTTCTGGCAATAAAAGATGGAGCAACGAGCGTGAACTCAGCTTCCTCCCCAACTTCAGGAGGGTCCCCAACCGGAACTCCGCGCAGAAATTCGCCTTTCTCCGTCAGGAACACCATATATGTAGTTTTCTTTTCGCAAACAACGCCTCTATATGTCCGCATCATATGAGTTCCCCTTTGACGTATTCCTTTAAGTATGTAAAATTGTGATTCAGCAGCAAGGTAACCGCAATGATGTATTTCCGATGTCGCTCGATTGTTTTTCGAGAAACTTCAACAATATGCTCTAACTGCTTGATTGGCAGTCTTTTATTTTCAATGAGATGCTCATAAAATTCTGGCGTCTCCGCTATGATCTGGGCGATTTGAAATGCGGTCTTTCGAGAATCGGCATGTTTCGGTGATACTGCAGCTAGCTCATGAAATGATAAGCCATATTCGGCCAACAACCTGCTATATTCAGCCATCTCTTCACGACGTTCCGCCGCTTGCCGCTCTTCCGAATAGGTAAAGAACGACGATTTGTCAAATGCATATTCGCAGGTCTTTGCATCCCCATCATCGTCTATGGATAGAAGGACGTTCGCATGCCTCACTGCTTCTTTTCGGATATGATCGATTAGCCTCCGCTTCATGATCAAGTGAGCAAATGTCGTAAGCGATGCCTTTTCTTCAGGATCGTATATCAAAACCGCCTCGTGAAATCCGACCATCGCAATACTGAATTCCTCATCACTCTCGTCAATAAATCGATCACATACGAAAGAAGCCGTCTTTTTCATGAACGGAGTAAATGCGATAAGAAGATCGTTCATGACCTTCTCATCGCCAGTCTTCGCCTTCCATACAAGCTCATTCAATGCTGTATCAGACTTCTTGTTGAAAATCCCTTGTATGATGGACAAAAGCATGTATACCCCTCCGTTCCCATCAATTCCGATTGCTATGATTCTAATGGGTGCAACGGAAAATGGAAAGCGTTAAACTTTGGTAAATTAGTTTTTCTTCTCTTTTTTCTCTTGTTTTTCAAGTTCTTTTGCAGCTTTACGCGCTTCCTTCAATGCTTCGCGTTCAGTTTTTTGAGCGGCTTTCAATGTCTCTTTTTGCTCTTTATGCTTTGCATTCAATTCGGCTTGAGGATTTTTCGCTTTTACTTTAGCCGGCTTTTCTTCTTGTGCTGGTGCTTTGTCCGCAACTTGCTTTTCTTTCGCTGGTTCTTCAACTTTAGGCGTTTCTTCAGTTGCCGGCGCTGTTTCCTTCACTTCTTCTTTAGGAGCTTCCACTACTGGCTGCTTGCTTTCCCATTTCGCGATGGAGCGTTCCATATTGCGTTTAATTGCCGCTTTTGCAGTTGGACTTCCAGCTTGCTCATACGCTTTCGCAAGGGCAGCAAGATTTCCTGCTGTATAGCCTTCTGGAATTTCCGGAAGTTCGTTTTTATCTGATTCAGCTGCTTTTTCTTTTTCGGCTCCTGATGTTCCATCTTCTTTGTCAGTTTCTGTCGTTGCATTTTCTTGGTACGTCATAGTAGCAGTGACGTTATTCGTCTTCTTGTCATCTGTTTCCACGACTTCCCTTACCGGGCTAACCGCTGATTCCTCTACTTTGTTGTCTTCGTTAAGTTGTTTAAGATTGACAAGCTCCGTCACCTTTCCGCCATCAGCAAGCGCATAGCTTGTCCCGCCAATTGTCAACCCTGCGATTAATAGTGCTGCACCTGTTTTTTTCCATCTGTTTTTCATAAATAAATCACCTCGTCAATTTTTTGCCCTTTTGTCGGACATACTAGTTATTCGACGATGCTTGTCGTTTTGTGGGGGTCGGAAATAAAAAAAGACAGGCAACCGAAAACTTTGGTCGCCTGCTTCATTATTCTCTTGACAATTATCTGCTCGTAACGCTGCGCTTTTACTCGCAAAAAGCCACTGCTCGTAACACTGTCACTCGCAAAAAGCCGTTGCTCGTAACGCTGCGCTTTTACTCAAAAGCCGTTCTACGTGACGGCTTTCGCCACTTCCTTGCTTCTCCCTTTAACATGAACCCAAATAATTACTGGAATGAGCAGCAGCGATAAATACATTCCGACGAAGCCCAATACGGCATAGCTCGAATTGGCAACGATAATGCCTGACAGCAAGCTGCCCGCCGTTCCGGAAATGGCTACCCATACGTCGACAGACCCTTGCGTTTTTGCGCGTGTTTTTATATCCGTTGAATCAATGATGATTGCAGTTCCACTAATCAACCCGAAGTTCCAGCCTAGACCAAGCAAGATAAGTGCAAATGTAAGCCAGAAGATAGATTCTGTGGTGCAAAGGCAGCCATCAATCCGGCAATGGAAAGTATAATGCCTGAAGCAATGGCCATAAACGTACGCCCCAGTTTATCGACTAGCATTCCGGTCCCGAGGGATGGCAAATACATCGCCGCAATATGGAAGCCGATGACCATCCCGACTGCCGACAATCCGTTTCCATGGTTTTGCATATGGACAGGCGTCATTGTCATAACGGCGACCATGACGAAATGCGACAAGATCAGCACAGCCGCTCCTGCTAAAACCCCTGCACGATTCACAGTGTGTTGCACTACCTTACGTGCGTCTTTCTTTTCCAGCGCTTGTTTCTCACGTTCAGCAGCAATTGCTTTTGCTACAAGAAACGGATCCGGTCGTAAAAATATAAGAAACGTCAAGCCAGCTAGTAAATACGCGACTGCTGCCAAGATGAACGGTCCAGCTAAAGCTGGGATTCCGAGAGCTAGCGCGACTTCCCCCATTGGCTCCACAAGATTAGGGCCAGCGACCGCGCCGAATGTCGTTGATACCATCGCGATACTAATCGCTGTTGCACGCTGCTTTTCATTCGCCAAATCCGTCCCAGCATAG
The DNA here is from genome assembly GCF_023715245.1 of Sporosarcina luteola. Taxonomy (GTDB): domain Bacteria; phylum Bacillota; class Bacilli; order Bacillales_A; family Planococcaceae; genus Sporosarcina; species Sporosarcina luteola_C. The sequence goes on along the minus strand of NZ_JAMBNV010000003.1, from coordinate 224,733 downwards.
CGCGCTTGAAGATTCGTCGAAGTCCCTGCACCATAGATGAATAATGAAACGAATAATAAAAACACATTGCCCATAGTTGCGGCAAGTATGACACCGATTGCTCCAATTCCACCAGCGATGAAGCCGAGTGAAAGACCGTACCGGCGACCAGATTTCTGGGAAATGCGACCGACCAAAAAGGCGGCCAGCGCAGACCCAAGTGTAAACAATGCTGCAGGTACTCCTGCATAGCTTTCCCCGCCAAGCATTTCCTTCGCAAGGAGTGCACCGACAGTTACCCCCGCCGCTAGGCCAGCTCCGCCAAAAATTTGCGACATAATGACCACGAGTAATGATCGCTTATATAGCTGCCGCTGCGCTTCAGGTGAATGAACCACTTGCTCCAATTCCATCAACTCCCGCCCCCGTTCTTTGATAAAGGTATTATATATAACAATTTACAATTATGCGAGATGACTAGGTTATACATAATTATGAGTCGTATGGAAAAACTATGTGATTGAATGAAAGGAGGAATTCAGATGCCAGGAATCACACCACGCCCGAATGATCCAGCCGATAAGGAAGAGCGGTTGAATAAGACGGTCAGCAATCAGTATGCTGCGAATCAAGCGGCAAAAACAGCAGAAGGCGCAGAGTTAGCTTCCATTAAAGCAAAGAATGCACGCCGCGAAGAGATTATCGATGAATTGACAGAGGAACTTGATAGGGGTAAATAAGTAACTGGAAATATGAAAAAGGGCACCCGGACGATAAAAAAATCGCTCGGGTGCCTTTTTGTCATTAAAACATTTTGGTCGTCCAATTTTCCCCGTTCCACACATCCGTAACGACGCCTTCATAGAAATCAGGCTCATGTGAAATAAGTAAAACACTGCCCTTATACTCCTTCAACGCGCGTTTCAATTCAGCTTTCGCGTCGACGTCGAGATGATTCGTCGGTTCGTCGAGAACGAGCAGATTCGTTTCCCGGTTGATAAGTTTGCAGAGGCGGACTTTCGCCCGTTCTCCTCCGCTCAGTACTTTCACTTTGCTCTCGATATGCTTCGTTGTCAAACCGCATCGCGCCAACGCCGCACGCACTTCATACTGCGTGAAATGCGGGAATTCGTCCCACACCTCTTCCAAACAAGTGCGATTCGATTCCGTCTTCATCTCCTGCTCGAAATAGCCAATTTCAAGATGATCGCCAAGTTCCACTGATCCTGCTAGAGAAGGAATTTCACCCAGGATGCTGCGCAAAAGCGTCGTCTTCCCGATTCCGTTCGCACCTGACAACGCAATCTTCTGCCCGCGCTCCATCGTCAGATCGAGATCCCTTGACAGCGGCTCATCATAGCCGATGACAAGACCTTTCGTTTCGAATAAATAACGACCCGGTGTACGGGCAAGCTTGAAATCGAATTGCGGCTTCGGCTTTTCCGCATCGAGTTCAATGATATCCATCTTGTCGAGCTTCTTCTGACGTGACATCGCCATACGGCTCGTCGCGGCATTCGCTTTATTGCGCGCAACAAAGTCCTTCAAGTTGGCGATTTCCTTCTGCTGCTTTTTAAAAGCCGCTTCCACTTGTTGCTTCTTCATTTCATGTACACGCAGAAACTCATCGTAATCCCCTGAGTACCGCGTGACCTGCTGATTTTCCATATGATAAATCAAGTTAATTACGCTGTTCAGGAACGGAACATCATGCGAAATGAGGATGAACGCATTCTCATAGTTCTGCAAATAAGTGCGCAACCACTCGATATGCTCGACATCCAAAAAGTTTGTCGGCTCGTCAAGGAGCAGGATATCCGGCTTTTCAAGGAGCAGCTTGCCGAGCAACACTTTCGTACGCTGCCCACCGCTCAGATCATGGACGTCGCGCTCCAGCCCGAATTCATCCAAGCCTAGTCCGTTCGCCACTTCATCGACTTTCGAATCAATGATGTAAAAGTCGTTATTCGTCAGCTCATCCTGCATCTGCCCCGTTTCCTCGAGCAGCTTCTCGAGCTCATCCGCGTCGACTTCACCCATCTTCGCAAACAGGACATTCATTTCCGCTTCCAAATCATAGAGATATTGAAACGCCGTCCTGAGCACATCACGGATACTCATCCCTTGCTGCAGCACGACATGCTGATCCAAATAACCGACCCGCACCCGCTTCGCCCACGCAACTGTTCCCGCATCCGGCTCAAGCTTCCGGGTGATGATGTTCATGAACGTCGATTTCCCCTCGCCGTTCGCACCGATCAGTCCGATATGCTCGCCTTGCAATAACCGGAACGACACATCGTCGAAAATCGCCCGATCCCCGAACCCGTGACTTAAATTACTTACTGTCAATAAACTCATATATTGTACACCTATTCCTTCTGTCAAAATAAATTTCCTTAAAAACGCATAAAACCGTAGAAGTACGCATAATTCTTCGCATACGCGCATAAACCGCTCCAAAAGCTCATAATACGTTTTTCCGACGCATAAATCGCGAAAAGCACGCATAAATGCTCTCAAAAGCGCATAAACGCGCATTCATCCAACTGTCCTCCATTATATAGCGATTTCCCTTCTCGGGATAGAGCATATCCAAAAATTTTTCACGCTCAAACGGCATGCAGTACGCGCAGCGCCATAAGAACACTGTGCAGAAAGTCCGGGATCTCCCGCATATTTTCCTCATTTATTTTCGTCCTGAATTTCACTTCAACGTTATTTGAGAAGCCGTTCCGCTCCTCCCCGTACAGGAAACTCAATGTTTGAGTGACGAGCACTTCATTTTCCCATATATCGCTCAACGCCTCTTCAATTTGCGGGCATTGCTCCGCTTCCTGTTGGACATGCTTTTGGAAACGCAATGTCAATGAACATCCGGGATTTTCCCCGGGCATTTCCATTATTTCATTCGCCAAATCCTGTAAAGCTGCCTCCAGAATAATCTCAGCTGATACATCCTCTATATCGAAAAGCGTAAATTGCAAAGAGAATTTCCTTGCAAGGATAGCAAAATCCATTTGATCCGATCGGTTGATGATCCTTATTTCACGCTCGATCGTATCGAGATCATATAGTTGGTTTTCAAATGCGACTTTAAGATTTTCAAATACTGTCGGATCGTACAAATTAATTCCTCCAAAAAATTGATATGCCATTACTTTCAATGTAACCATTTTTCGTTCGGAAAAGGAAATTTTTCTTGATATAATGCCCAAACCATGTTAGATTGATGAATGGAAAATTTCATACGTTTGATATATATGTATAACCTCAATAATATGGATTGAGGGTCTCTACCAGGAACCATTAACTCCTGACTACAAAGGAACTCACTTTGCAGTCGGGAGTTTTTTTATTTTTCAGAGGAGGATTTTGCATGAACTTTAGAGTATTCATCATTGCCATTTCAACGATTACAGTCGGCCTCGTTGAATTGATTGTCGGTGGCATTTTGCCGATTATCGCGGATGATTTGAACGTTTCAATCGGAACTGCCGGGCAGCTCATAACGGTATACGCGCTCGTGTTTGCCATTGCCGGTCCGGTATTACTATCTTTGACCGCGAAATTCGAAAGGAAAAAGCTGTATTTGTTTTCAATGTCTGTCTTTTTCATCGGAAACATATTGACCTATTTCAGCCCTACTTTCACATTCTTAATGATCGCCCGTATCATCACCGCGTTGAGTGCGGCGCTTCTCATCGTCCTTTCCTTGACGATTACCGCGCGGATTGTCGATGTTCCTCATCGTGCAAAAGCGCTCGGTTATATTTTCATGGGGCTTAGTTCTTCCCTCGTATTAGGCGTTCCGCTCGGTATACTTATTACGAATGCATTCGGCTGGCGCAGCGTCTTTTTAGGGATTGCTGTCCTTTCAATCGGCGCATTCATTCTTATCTCCATATTCCTTGAGACAATGGAGAGGGGAGACGTTCTTCCGCTTTCCGCGCAAATCAAAGCACTGGCGAATAAAAAAATCGTCTTTGCCCACTTTGCGATGATGTTCATGTTGGCTGGCCATTATACGGTTTACGCCTACTTTACACCATTCTTGGAAACGAAACTGCACCTGAACCAATACTGGATCAGCATCTGCTATTTCCTATTTGGGATAGCGGCTGTTGGTGGCGGAGCATTCGGGGGCAATCTTGCTAACTGGATTGGATCGAAGAAGAGCATTCTCGTCATTATTGGCGCATTCGCAATCAGTCTTTTCGCATTGCCCTACTCGACATTCTCTTTACCGTTCTTCATTGTCATCATGATGGTTTGGGGTGCATTAAGCTGGGCTCTCGCGCCGCCGCTGCAGGATTATATTATCCAGGAAGATCCCGTTACATCTGATATCAATCAGAGCTTCAATAATTCTGCTATACAAGTCGGGATTGCAGTAGGGTCGGGAATTGGCGGGGTCGTTTTCGGTTATACCGATTCGGTAACAAGCATGCCGACTGTCGGCAGTGGAGTCGTCGTCTTGGCGTTCATATGTGCTGCCGTTTCTATATCTATGGCTACTGGGAAGGCAAAGCGTATGCGGGAAGCCTAAGCCGATTGTTACTAAATGAAATGCAGAGGGATCTCTTTTACCAAATTGGGATCCTTTTTTTATTGCCAAGAAAAAACGGAACCCGGCAAACAGGTTCCGTAAGTGGCTTTGTCATTCTCCCAACAAATAAGAGAGATCAATCATCCCCTTGATGTCGCTGCTTGTAACATAGCCCGCTTCCTTGCTGATGTCCGCCATTTCCTGGATGACTTGCTCATTCACATCGGTTGTAACTTCAAGCTTCGCGAATGCAGCAGCTGTCTCTTTTTCATTAATTTCCTTGCCCGTCAAATCTTTAATATGCTTAATGACCAAGCTTTGAGCTTCCTCCGGGTTTTGCTGGATGAACTCGACTGCCCGCTTGTGCGCTTTCAAATACGCTTTGGCAAATTCTTTGTTCTTCAAGAACTCATCACTTGCTGCTACGACTGTGTTCGTGGATTCCTTCCCCCATGCAAATTCATCCCAGTCGAGGATCAGCTTGCCGTTCGCTTGCGTTTCAAGGATATTTCCCCACGGTTCTTGTGTGGCCGCAGCATCTACGGAGTTTTGAACAAATAATGTAGCGGTATCTGCCGGAGCCGCCGCGAATAATTCGACCGTGCCGCCGTTCGATGTCGTTTCAAGATTCACTTCTTTCAACGCTTTTCGAAGCATGACGTCTTGCGTGCTTCCGATGACAGGGATGGCGACTTTTTTGCCGTCTAGATCGGCAAGCTCCGTAACGCCGCCGCCTTCACTCGCGACAAGCACAGCTCCCCCGTTCACTGCTCCTGAGATCAAACGGAATGTCGGGTTTTTCACGTAGAAATTCAGCAATGGTCCAGGACCGACTGTACCGACGTCAATCGATTTCGTCGTCATTGCTTCCATGAAGAGACCGCCGTTGCTCACCGTTTTCGTTTCGATCTTCACATCGTCCCCGAATTCCTCCGCGAAATAGCCGTTTTCAAGCGCAACAATCGTAGCGATATGGGTCAAATTCGGGAAGTATCCGATTTTCACTGTCTTGCCGCTTGACGAAGACGAACCGCATGCAGATAGGATCCCCACTACTAAAACCGTCAACACTGTCATAATTAATGACTTTTTCATTGTCCATTTCCCCTTTGTGTAGGTCATGCGAGACCCCATTTTTTCTGAACAGAACGCTCCAAACGCATAAACACGACATTGTCCATAATCGTCCCGATCACCGCAATGATGATCATCACGGAAATGACGAGATCCATTTGACCGAGGGAACGCCCTGTTTCCAGCAATTGCCCCAGCCCTCCGCCAGAGCCAAGCAATTCCCCTGCCATCAATGCCCGCCATGAAAATGCCCAAGCAATGCGGAGGCCCGATAGCAATTGCGGAACGGAGGCCGGCATAATGACGGTGCGAATGAAATGGAGCCCTGTCGAACCGAATGTTTTGGCGACCCGTTGGTACAAGGTCGGCACATTTCGGAATCCACTCGTTGCACTGACGGTCATCGTCCAAGTGGCACCGATCGTGACGATGAACAAGATCGCAAAATCATTCAATCCGAACCAGATGATTGCGAGCGGAAACCAGACGATGCTCGGAATGGACTGCAACGCGGTAACGAGGAAGCCGAGTGTATCCTCGACCAGCTTATAGCGCCAAATGAGATAGCCCATGACGACACCTAAAACGATTGCTATCGCAAACCCGATCAGCAGCCGGCTCATGCTTTTGCCGATCGCCGCTACAATCTGCCCGTTCACGAGGCCGTTGAAAAGTGTCTCCAATACTTGTGTCAGTCGGGGAAACATGAAATCCGGCAACACCGAAAGTCTAGATGTGACTTCCCATATCACCGCTATCATTGCGATGAAGATGATTCGTCTTAAAGCTGTAGTCATCACCCATTTCCTCCTTTAACACCTTTTCGATTTCCTCTTCCAAAATAGCTAAAATCCGTTGCTCCGTATGCAATGTCACACTATCGGGCAACACGCCGTCCGTCGATGTCGGAACAGGAATGACTTCCTTCACCTTTCCGGGACGTGTGCCGAACACGATCACTTTTTCCGAGAGTAAAACGGCTTCCCTGATATTGTGCGTAACGAAAAAGATTGTCACTTTCGTCTTCTTCCATATATCGATCAATTCTTTATGGAGCACCATCCTCGTCTGTTCATCGAGCGCGGAGAACGGTTCATCCATCAGGAGAATATCCGGTTCCATCACTAACGCCCTCGCAATGGATACCCTTTGCTTCATTCCCCCCGATAGTTGGTGCGGATAGGAATGGATATAGTTGCTCAGGTGAACCATTTTCAGCATGTCGATCGCTTTTTCCTCGGCCTCTTGTTTCGGCATCTTTTTCAGCAGCAAGCCATACTTCACATTTTCCAAAACGGTCAACCATGGGAAAAGCCCAGCCTCTTGGAAAACGACAACCCGGTCGGGGCCAGGCTTCTTCACTTCATTCCCGGCAATGCGGATGTTGCCTTTATCCGCCTTCTCCAAGCCTGCAATCATATAGAGGAGCGTCGATTTGCCGCATCCGGAAGGACCGACGATGGAGACGAAGCTCCCTTTTTCCATATCGATATCAATATGGTCGAGCACTTGAACATGCTCATTTCTATCATTGAGAAAACTCTTCTCGATTCCATCGATTGTTACATACATTTCTACGCACCTCGACTTCCCTTATTCGTTTAGTCGGAATTAATGTTATGAAAATGGAGAGGACATTTATTCCTCTCCTTCGTAATCAAATAAATCACTCGACAAATACCGTTCACCATTATCGGGTGCAATGCAGACGACGGTATCATCCGGGGTCAACCGTTTCGCCACTTGCATCGCCGCATAGACGGAAGCCCCTCCGCTCGGTCCTAGCAGCAAGCCTTCACGCGCCGCCAACTCACGGACCGTTTGATAGGCGTCCTCGTCTTCAATCTTGAAAATCTCATCATAAACGGATGTATTTAATATCGATGGAATGAACCCTGGACTTGTTCCGACAAGTTTGTGCTTCCCTGGCTTTCCGCCGGATAGGACGGGAGACCCCGCCGGTTCTGCTATATGCACTGTAACCGTGCTATTGTATTCCTTCAAATATTCACCGGTTCCCGTAACGGTGCCGCCAGTTCCCGCCGTACAGACGAAAGCGGTCAGTTTTCGGTTCAACGATTCCATCGCCCGAATGATTTCAGGTCCTGTTGTATGCCGATGAATATCCGGGTTCGCTTCATTTTCAAATTGCATTGGAATGAAGCTGTTCTGAATTCCCGCCGCAATTTCCTCCGCCTTTTGAATGGCTCCCGGCATTTTTAAATCACTCGGTGTCAACACAACCGTTGCACCGTATGCTTTTAAAATGTTGATCCGCTCGAGTGTTGAAGAATCCGGCATGACGATGATCGTCTTATATCCTCTTGCCGCGGCGCTCATCGCGATTCCGATTCCTGTGTTTCCGGATGTCGGTTCAATGATTGTATCCCCGGGTTGTAATAAACCTGCCTTTTCCGCTTCGATTATCATATTGTATGCCGCCCTGTCTTTGACGCTTCTGCTCGGATTAAAATATTCAAGTTTCACATAGACGTCTGCACCCTGTTGATCGGGAAGACGATTCAACCTTACCATAGGCGTGTCACCGATCAGTTCGGCTATATTATTCACTACTCGCAATCCGGTCAACTCCTTGTCGTTTATTAGTTTAATTGATTATAGCAGATTAATCCCTATAATACATAGTAATTTAGTATACTTTGAACACTCAATCATTCCTGTTCTCTCTAGAATATGATAGTTCAAAAAGAGGTGTCGCAGTATGACTGTCGTTCGGACTGACAAATGGATTGAAGAATCGGCTGGAGATCCATCCGAAGTTTGCGCGAACTTATCCCAGTACTTCCCAACTGGTACCGTCTCTGATATCCATCATCATTTAACGATGTTCGGCATGTACCTCTCCGCAAAACAAGGGAGAGCGCTAACGAAGAAGCTGCAATCGAATAACGTATGGGATATTTCCGCAAAGGAATTTGGGCTGTTGCGCAGCAAATGGAAAGGGCCATCCGTTCCCGTCTTCATCTTCCCGTCGGATTCATATAACAAAGTGTTGGCTCGCGAATTCAAAGGAAAGTCCGGGTTAGCTTATGCAGATAAAATCTTTTTATTTATTTCACCCAACAATACGGAAACTGAAATAAAGGCGATATTGACACATGAATACAACCATGTATGCCGGCTTAATATGTTTCCCAAGCGAGAAGAGGACTGTACGCTGTTAGATACAATCATCCTGGAGGGGCTGGCGGAAGTTGCAGTTGCGGAACGATTCGGCGAGGATTTCACCTCTTCCTGGACTTCACTTTATTCAGAGAGACAGTTGGCGAGGTTCTGGAAAGAAGTCGTCTATCCGAATAGGAATCACCTCAAAGAGAGCAAAATCCATGATAAAGTTCTTTATGGTTTGAGCCGCTATCCACATATGGCAGGTTACGCTGTCGGCTATTATGTCGTCCGGAACTTCTTAAAGGGTACGGACTTCCATGTCGTTGACTTATTGACCCGCCCATCAACAGAGATTGCACAACTATAAAGAGCGCAGATACACTGGTGTGTTTGTCCTCCCTGAAGAAAAATCCCTCACATATGATGTATTATGTTGAATCGAAATGGGGTGACAACACGATGTCAGTTCAAAACTATCATTCTTTGTGCAGCAGGCATACCGGAAGAGCGGTCGTCATCGGAACGAGAGATGGACGAACACATAGAGGGATCATTCAAGGTGTCAGAGGCAATCGAGTTTTTTTAGAACCATTCGGCCGCCAAAGAAATTTGGGCGGATTTGGATACGGATTTAGATACGGATACGGCTATGGAGGACGTGGATTCGGCTTTGGGCGTGGGTTCGCTTTCGGTGCAGGCATTGCACTCGGATCAATCGTAACCTTTGCGCTACTCCCCTTTTTCTTCTTTTGATGATAATAGAGCAGGCCTCTCACTTTGAATCTAGTGAGAGGCCTGCTCTTTTTATTTTTCATTCAAACAGTTTCCGGTTTCGGTTCGATTTCAGATACAGGTTCAACAAGCGCGTACCTTTCCCACGCCCTGCTTTTCCATCGGAGCGACATGACAATCGCGCGCACCCATTCATCCATGATGACGGCGAGCCATACGCCGACAAGTCCGAGGTCAAGGACGAACACAAAGAAATAGCCGACCGGAAGACTCATCATGACCATCGAGATCGCCCCCATCATAACAGGGAATTTCGCGTCGCCCGATGCCCGGAGCGAATTGATGATAACCATATTGAACGTCCGGCCGGTTTCGAGTAAACATGATAACAGCAAGACAGAAGCACCAAGCTGGATGATCTGCTCATTTTCAGTGAACAGGCGCATGAGTGGATAACGGAACGTCATGACGAGCGCCACCAACACAACCGTACAGACGAGCGCACGCTTAAGAGATGCCCAAACTTGCCGGTATACTTCATCTTTTTCGCCGCTTCCGACGAGCCGGCCGACGATGATCGATGTCCCTAGACCAATCGCTAGCGCAAACAAATAGCTGAACATCGAAATGTTCGTCGCATATTGTCTCGCGGCAAGCGCCTCCGTTCCAAGGAAAGTGACGTAGTAAAGGAAGATGATTTGGCACGCCTGGTACAGAATCTGTTCGAATGCTGAAGGGAGCCCGATATTCAAAATCTTTTTAACATATTCCTTCGACCATGTAATGTAATAACGGAATTCAATGCGGTATTCAAGCACCCGATACAGCAGCCAAATAAAGACGAACATTGCAATCACCCGGCTGCCGACAGATGAAATCGCTGCCCCTTGTACGCCTAAAGCAGGCATCCCGAACTTCCCGAAAATGAGCGCATAGTTCCCGATGACGTGGATAATGTTCATGCCGAGCGAAACGAACATCGTCTGTTTCGTAAACCCGTGCACACGAATGACTGCCGCGAGCGAATTGATGACAGCCTGCAGGAAAATCCCTCCGCCGACGATAATCAAATAGGCTTCCGCATGGGCAAGGACATCACCCTGCAAATTCATCGCATTCATCATGCGGCTTGTGAATAGAATGAACACACCACTAATTCCTAATCCGACAAGTAGATTCAAGGACACAGCGATTGCTGAAATCTTCGATGCTTCAATATAACGCCTTGAACCTAAATATTGTGAAACAACGATTGCCGCACCGTTTCCGACAACCTCCAGAACGAGAATGGCAATCATCACGTATTGATTCGCCGCCCCGACGCCGGATACTGCGTCATCGGATAACGCACTCAACATGAATGTATCCGCCAACCCCATCAACATGAACAAAAATATTTCAAGAAAAATCGGCCACGTCAGACGAAACAAATTAAGTTTCTTCCCCGGGCCGTTGGCTGCAACTGCTGCCATCTATCTATCGCCTTCATTTCTATTTAAGATGTTCAAAACAGGAAATAGCTTACCATAAAAATTAGTACTTTCACAATGGGTATGCTTGATATTTTCAAAAAATATTTTCGCGACTAGGCTCCACCAAATCTTTATCAATATGTTGTGAAAATTAAGTTATAATTAGTGAAAGGAGTTGAATAAATGAAACAGATTTCTGATGAACTAATCAGCTGTATCCATCAACTGACGGAAGAAAATGTTGCTGAAACAAGGGAACGGGTCAACAAGCTATTCGATTTCATCGAACTATCGATGGGATTATGGGGCTCCATCCCAACGATTAATGGTTCGGACGAACGTGATAAGAAGGAAGGGGAGTCACTTACTTCACGTAATGAAACATCCCAGAGAATGATCGTCACGAGCAGTACTGATGCGACGAATCTAGGAACCCCTATGGAAAGAAAGTTGAAAGGCGGGATTTTAAAAGGAAAACAAGGGGATATATACGTCCCGGAAAAGATTGTAAGGATGCATGGGTTCGAACATGGGGATTATATTGAGGCAATCGGAGATAGTATAAAAGATTTAGTGTTTATTAAACGAAAAAACAGTGTGACAAAGGATGATAGTAATCGGATTGAAATCGATTATTGTGTCCTCACAAAGACGTCTGATGGATTATTAGTTGCAGATCAAACAATCGCAGATGGAAAGCTATCGAGAATAAAACTCGATGGCGAGTCCCCCTATCAATTTTTAATTAGCCAAAGAGATATTGATTCGTATAGTTTGAAAGACGGAAGCGTAGTGGCGATTGCTTACCATGAATCCGATCCCTTATCGTTCCGTGTCGTCTGGTGTTATCCGGAACGCAATAGTGAAATCGCAAGGCCCGAACCGAAACCATCTAGTTTTTATAAAGATAATACATCGAAAAAGGAAAATATGTGGACTGATATTGAATTGAACTTATTAAGAGATAAAAAAATAGTTATTATCGGAGCTGATTTCAGAAGCGCGGATTTCATGCCACTTGCGGAAAACGGAAACTTTTCATTGGATATTTTCAGTGGGGATGAAAGCAGGAACCGTATCAAAGCCGCTGTAAAAAATATGGACTTGATCATTTCTGCAAGCGAGCATTCATCGCACCGCAGCAGCGGATTGGCGAAGGAATGCGCTAAAAAGTATAAAATCCCATTCCGCGCGGCGCCTACTAGTCAGTCATCGATAAAAAAAGCGATGATTCATGGAATCAAGGAATCCTATATACCTTTTCATTCTTTTTTTTAAGAGTGTGCTGGAGACTGGGAGGTCCGGTTTCCAGCACTTTTTTTATGTGTTGGGAGCTTATTAAGGGCGAGTGATCGTAAGTCAAAGCAAGTGATCATAAATCACGGCGAGTGATCATAAGTGTCGGCATGTGATCATAAGTCACGAAGAGTGATCATAAATCAAAACAACTGATCATAAGTCACGACGAGTGATCATAAATCTCGGCAAGTGATCATAAATCACGGCAAGTGATCATAAATCACGATCAGTGATCATAAGTCACGGCGAGTGATCATAAACCACTTTAGTAACGTGAAAAAGCTTTCCACCTACTGGCGGAAAGCTTTTTCTCTCGACTTATTTTCCTTCCTCCGGCTCATCGCTGCCGCGGTAGCGCTTATACGGCAGGACATTCCACGTCCGATAGTCGAAATCGGCCGCGCGAAGCACTTTTGGAATATCCCCGAGGATTTTCTTCGCCACTTCCAACTCCCGCAACGATTCCTCTTTATCCTGATACATGAATTCGTCCGAAGCGGTCTCCGGCGCCTGCTTCACTTTCTCCTCCAAGTCCTGGATGACCATCCGCTGCTGCGTCTGCAAGGATTCCCTTGCGTCCATCACCCATTCAGGTTGCATGCCACGGTTTGTGTCACCCACGCTCGAATACTCCTCGAAGATTTCCTGATAGATCCGGTCGGCATTCGCACGGACGTCCAGATTCACCATTTCGAGATCATCATTCGTCAAATCATCGACCGTCAAAGGCGCTTTGCGCTTCCGTCCTCCTAGCCTCGTACGCTCCAAATAGAATGGGAACATGCTCTTAATAACCTTTCCTACTGGCGAGATAGCGCTTTCAGATTCATCGAGGCCTTTCGGTTGAACACCTTGGATTGCGATCCGCGCAGATTCCGGACGGACGATTTCCTTCGGTGGCATGATGCCGTGGCGGAGCATTTCCCGGATGCCCGTTCCAGAAATATTGATCCGGTATTGATTGTCATGCGGGCAAGACTGCTCTGTCGCGGGTGCGTCACAACGCGTGCAGTAGAACACCTCGTGGAAAAGTCGAATGTCGATTCCGAGTTCCTCCGGTTTGAATTGATCAAAAATGGTATGGCTCGCATATTTATCATAATAATCGCCGATCCCCGCATGATCCCGTCCGATGAGCGCATGTGTGCATCCGTAATTTTTCATGATAAGTGCGTGCAGCACCGTCTCCCGCGGACCGGCAAAAATATACGTCACCCGCAAAGGTGCGAGGATGGACCGACCTTTTGGATAATACGTATCCAGCACGCTTCTATACGATAGCATCCGGAATTCATGGCGCGTATATTCGCGTTTCGCCATTTCGACCAGCGGCTGAAGAAGCAAACCGTCGATTTCTTCCAATGCATTTTTATGGATGTATTCATGTCCGCGGTGCAGTGGATTCGCCCCTGTAATGAACCCTGCAGCGGAACGGAATTTCTTCACTTCATAGAATTCATGCCATGTATCTTTCGGTTCCAATCGCAGCTTTTCAAACGGCCCCCAGTCAACCCGCTGCAATAACCGGATCGGGCCGCCGAGCGCGACATCGCCCATCCTCCTGAAAATCGCATCCACACCTGGATGATTCCGATCGGTCGTACCGAATAGATGGGAAGCCCGGTACTCCTTATCATATGCAAAAATATCGTCAATCCGCAAAATCGCCACTGGCTCGTTCTGTTCATCGCAAAGCGCCACTTCGTCCCCCACGGATAGCGTTTCGATGATTTCCTTGTTGCGGTTGCCGATCGGCGCAAAACTGAGTGGAACTGGCCAAACCGTCCCATTCGCCAAGCGTCCTTCAGTCAACACAGACTTATAATCCACTTCATTCATGAATCCTTCATTCGGAGATAAGACGCCTGTCGCAATCATTTCAAGCGTGATGACCGCTTCCAAATCCACCATGATGGAAGGCAGCAATCTAGCCTTTTCCAGCTCCTCGTCCCTCTCCGCCCCCGTCAATACTTTGTCCACCAGTTTTCCCCCGTGCGGCTGTTGAGGGTAGTTGGCAAACCGATTTTCTGTAACGTTTAACATCCCAATTCCTCTCCATTCCAATTCATATTCATAAAATAATATTCTCTTCTGAATAATAACATACTTTTAAACTTGTATATAGATTATTATCAGAAATTAATAATTTTTCTCTTTTCGACGAGTATGGGTAAACGTTATGGCATGGGTATGATAAAATCATTTAATGGCGTTTTATGATAAATTATGCGTTACCATTTACATTTATGGACTTATTGGGAGATTTATGGGTTATGCGGACCTATGACCATTTATGCGTGAAGACCGCTTTTATGCGCTTTCTAAATATGTTGGAGGGAACAAGTATGAACGATTTTACAAATAAGGATACATTGAAGTTAGGGTTACTGATGTTTGCGCTGTTTTTCGGCGCCGGAAATCTAATTTTCCCGCCGCTCGTCGGGCAGCTGGCAGGAGGAAATGTATGGATTGCGATTGCCGGGTTTCTCATTACCGGTGTCGGCCTTCCGTTTCTCGGTGTCGTTGCGGTAGCGATGAGCGGCAGCCAGTTGAGGGATCTCGCAGGAAAGGCACATCCTTTATTCGGCCTAGTCTTCGCAATTATTGTCTATTTAGCGCTCGGACCATTGTTTGCAGTTCCGCGCACGGCGACGGTCACGTTTGAAATGGGACTGGCTCCTTTCACTTCCGATTCGGCGGAGAGGATCGCTTTGCTGTTATTCACAGTCCTCTTTTTTGCGGTCACCGCTTGGCTGTCAATGAAGCCGAGTAAATTGGTCGATCGTTTCGGGAATGTACTGACCCCGGTTCTCCTGGTCCTTGTCACTTTCATCGTCACGGTAGGGATTATCAGGCCTGCCGGGACAATCGGACCGCCACAGGAACCATACATCCAAAATCCTTTCATCAAAGGATTCATCGAAGGTTATTTAACGATGGATGCGATGGCTGCACTCGTATTCGGCATCGTCATCATCAACGCGATCAAAGCTAAGGGTGTATCGGATAAGAAAGTGACCCTAGCCATTACGATGAAGGCAGGCGCCTTTGCCGTTGCGGGTCTTTGCCTCGTGTATGCCGGGCTCGCTTATCTCGGAACAACGAGTCGGCTTGTTGCACCGGATGCTGCAAATGGCGGGGAAATTTTAACGCAGCTCGTTTATTCACTGCTCGGGACGACTGGACAAGTGTTGCTAGGTTTGGCTGTACTCCTTGCTTGCCTGACAACATCCGTCGGCCTCGCTTCTTCATGTGCTGCCTTTTTCTCGGATACATTTCCAAAATTTTCGTATCGGCTCGTGGTGCTGATCATCTGCATTTTCAGTGCGTTCATTGCGAACATCGGGCTTACGCAATTAATCGAGATTACATTGCCAGTTCTCATCGGGGTTTATCCGCTGGCGATCGTCTTGATTACAATCAGCTTCTTCCATAACTGGTTCAACGGCCACCGGGAAGTGTATCTCTTCGCACTGGCTGCGGCAGGATTTATCGGTTTTTTCGATATGCTTAAGGCGTTCGGCCTTCCGATCGCTCCGGTTACCGATATGCTCCGCCACTTGCCCCTTTACGAAGAAGGGATCGGTTGGATACTCCCCGCCATTGTGTTCGCTGGAATCGGCTTCGTAATCGCTTCGGTCCGAAAGTGCGCACATCAATAGAAATGACTAAAGGACTCCAGCATGCAGGGAGTCCTTTTCTTTCACCGCTTTTTACTTGATTTCTTTCCTAAGAAGAAAAACAGACCCGATAACAACATCATAACGATGATTTGCCTACCGCTGCGAGTCGGTTTGAATGTAACTCGTTCAGGTGTGATTTCATAGACACCTACAGGGCTGACTCTAAAGCCTCCACCGCCTCCGTTATTGCCTGCGTTGTCGCCTCCTCCTCCAAAACCGTATTGCAGCTTCGCAACAGGAATCACTTTCGTCAAGCCGACTTCGACTGGATCTCCGAATACAAGCGAGACATCCTTATGATCAGCAAACTTCTGGAACAATGTTTTGACGGGCGTCTCGACAAATTCCTTCCGTTCAGCAGTATCCACTTGTTCTTGCAACTGCACCATCGTCCATCCCTCCTTTCCTACCTATTCGACATACTGGCGCTACTTCCCTTTTCAGAAGCATGTATTTTGACACACCGACCACACTGTATTAACGTGGAATTCAGAATTCCTTCAATACTCGCAGTTCTGAAAAGGAGGCGTCGTGATGAAAAGCATTTTCAAATCATATTTACGTGCTTCATTAATAATGAAAATTTCGGTCGCCTTAGTTCTTGGAATTGTTGCAGGTTTCCTATTGGGGGAACAAGCCGTAATCCTAGCACCGCTCGGCGATCTTCTTCTCCGTCTGCTCACCTTCCTGATCATCCCACTCATTTTATTCACACTCATCGTAGGGATAAATCAGACGAACATTGCCAACTTAGGGCGTATGGGCAGCAAGGTTTTCATCTATTACACAGTCACTTCGGCGCTCGCAATCGTCGTCGGCCTGCTCGTCGCCAGCATGTTGCGGCCAGGCAGGGGGATGCATCTCACTGGCAATGAATCATTCGAGGTTCCGGACAATCCAGGCATCGTACAAGTGCTCCTCAATATCGTGCCGTCCAATATCGTCGCCGCTTTTACGGAAATGAATCTACTCGGCATCATTTTTACAGCGCTCGCTTTCGGCATTGCGATTTCCGCCATGCGTTCCTCTGAAAAACATGCCGGGTTGGGCGATTCATTACTGACGACGATTACAGCGTTGAATGAAGCTTCCCTTCTTATTTTGAAAGCGATCCTGCAATACGTGCCGATCGGAATTTTCGCGATCATCGCGAATACGGTCGGCAGTCAAGGCATCGATACGCTTCTTTCATTAGGCGGCATGATCGGCGTCTTTTACGCTGCGCTACTCGTACATATCATGCTGTATGCCGTTCTCCTGCTTCTTTTCGGAATCAAACCCGGGTCTTTCTTCAACTATGCACGCACGCCGATGATCACTGCATTTGTCACGCAAAGCAGCACGGGCACATTGCCCCTTACACTGGATGCGGCGAAAAAAATGGGGGTTCCAAAAAGCTTATACGGCTTCAGCCTGCCACTCGGCGCAACTGTCAATATGGATGGCGCCGCAATCCGCATAGCGGCATCCGCTGTATTTGCCGCCAATGTCGCCGGTACCCCGCTCACCATTTCCGATATGGTGATGGTCGTATTGATCGGGACGCTCGCCTCCATCGGGACAGCAGGGGTTCCAGGCGCAGGCATCGTCATGATTGCGACCGTGTTCGTCCAACTCGGCTTGCCGATGGAAGCGGTGGCGTTGCTGACTGCAATTGATGCTTTGATCGGCATGGGGGCAACCGCAGTGAACGTCACTGGCGACCTCGTAGGGACAAGATTGATTGATCAGCATGAAAAAAGAAGGAAAATATGAAAAAGCCAAGCATCGGGTTATCCGTCCGATACTTGGCTATTTTATTCATAAAGCAAGGTAGTCATGCCATCATTTCAGCGACAATCTCATACGAGCGGAGGCGGTCCCCGTGGTTGAAGATCCCTGAGCTGATAATACATTCGTCAGCTTTCGTCATTTCCATGAACGCTTCCAATTTCCGCTTGACCGTTTCAGGGCTGCCGACAATCGTTGATGGCCAATCCAATAATTCGGCGACGGCGGCTTTTTCCAACTCGTTCCAGACAGCGTCAACATCATCGAGCGGCGGCTTGAATTCCGTCGTGATCCCTTTCCGGATATTGAGGAACATTTGTTGGTGCGAAGTTGCTAGCCATTGCGCCTTTTCATCTGTATCCGCGGCAATGATGTTAATTCCAAGCATTGCGTACGGTTTTTGAAGATCCTTCGATGGCTTAAAATTACGGTGGTAAAGATTTAGCGCATGCATCATATAGGTCGGTGCAAAATGACTTGCGAATGAAAAAGGAAGACCTAATTCCGCAGCTAGCCGCGCACTGAAATCACTCGATCCGAGAAGCCAGATCGGAATATCCTGCCCTTCCCCTGGAATCGCGCGGACGCGGGCGGTAGGGTCATGCTTGAAATATGCGCGCAATTCGTCCAGCTGGTCAGGGAAATCGTTGCCGCTGCTCTGCAACGTCCGTCGCAGCGCATAAGCCGTTGCCTGGTCGCTGCCGGGAGCGCGTCCTAAGCCTAGATCGATCCTGCCCGGATATAATGCATCAAGCGTGCCGAACTGCTCTGCGATGACGAGCGGTGCATGGTTCGGCAGCATGACGCCTCCCGCTCCGACACGGATCGTTTCCGTCGCACCTGCCACGTGACCGATGATGACAGACGTCGCCGAACTTGCGACTCCGGACATATTATGATGTTCAGCAAGCCAGAATCGGTTATAGCCCCAGTTTTCGGCATGTTGCGCAAGATCGACACTGTTTTTAAACGATTGTCCGGCATCGCTCCCTTCGTTGATCATCGCAAGATCAAGAATCGACAGCGGGATGCCGTTGAATTTCTTCGCTCTATTAGTTATCAATTGCCTCACTCCAATTGTAGTGAATAGGTATTATTCTTCCATTCCATGATACCCGTTCGGCACTCCTACTTCCATTGAAGGGGATTGAGGCACAAAAAAAGAGCCCCTGACTAGGGACTCCCTTACAACATAATTCCAGTGACCGCCGCCGTCAATAAACTGACCAACGTCGCCCCATAGAGTAATTTCAAACCGAATTTAGCGACCGTATTCCCTTGCTCTTCATTCAAACCTTTCACAGCTCCGGAAATGATTCCGATTGAAGAGAAGTTCGCGAATGATACGAGGAAGACGGAAATAATGCCGACCGACTTGTCCGACAGAGATGATGTAATTTTAGCCAAGTCCATCATTGCCACGAACTCGTTCGTCAGCAATTTCGTCGCCATGATCGTGCCGGCTTGTACCACTTCAGATGCCGGAATGCCGACGATGAATGCAAATGGTGCAAATACATATCCTAACGCGGTCTGGAAGCTGACGCCGACTGCCGCCTCAAAAACACTGTTAATCATGCCAATCAATGCGACAAAACCGATCAACATCGCACCGACGATGACCGCCACTTTAAAGCCATCCATAATATATTCGCCTAACATTTCGAAGAAGGACTGTTTTCTCTCATCCTTAATTTCAATGATATCCTCATCCTCCGACACTTCGTAAGGATTGATAATATTGGCGATGATGAATCCACCGAACAGATTCAAGACGAGTGCCGTAATGACATACTTCGGTTCAATCATCGTCATATATGCCCCTAGGATTGAAGCGGAAACCGTTGACATAGCTGACGTACACAACGTATACATCCGATGCTTCGGAATATGCGGCAGCTGTTTTTTAATGGAGATGAACACCTCAGATTGTCCAAAAATCGCAGAAGCGACCGCATTAAACGACTCCAATTTCCCAAGGCCATTGACCTTGCTCAATACTAATCCGAGAAAACGGATAATGATAGGAAGCAGCCGAATATACTGGGCAATCCCGATAAGTACGGAAACAAAAACGATCGGCAATAAAACATTCAAGAAGAAAGGAAAAGAGCCTTCGTTGGCAAGCCCGCCGAAAACAAAGTTGATCCCTTCTGCAGCATATTCTAAAAGCTTATCGAAAGCATTCGCCACTCCCCTAATCAGGATGAGGCCAACTTCGGTGTTCAATAAAGCGAACGCCAATACGAGCTGCAAACCGATCATCGTGACAATCGATTTATATTTAATCTTCCTTTTACCATTGCTTACGATGAACGCAAGGATAAAGATAACAAGTAATGCCGCAATGAAGATAAGGAATTTCAAAGCGGTTTCCCCCTCTCTGGATGCATAAACTATGTGTGGAGCAAACAATGCCATTTTCTTATATCTTCCCAAGTCGGGAATCACTTTAGTTATTCGACAATCCCAGTGTTTATATACAAAAAAATAATAATCGTCATAAGCGCCAAATTAGTCGGATAAGAATGAAAATGTTATATGTTTTTTCCCAACTTGCCTATAATAACATAGATTTCCCTGAATTAGGATTGACAAAATTAGCACATAAAAAAATAGAGAGGACGCGGTTGCGCCCCTCTCCACTTTTTGATTTTCATGCATTTTCCGTTAATTTATTTACTAATAATTTTTTCTTAACAGTATCCTTCACCTAGGTATGCTGCTCCGACAATAATTAGTAGAATAAACAATACGACGATCAACGTAAATCCGTTCCCATACCCAACATTGCCACCGACTTCATTCGACATTCTTCAACACCTCCAAAATCCCTGATGCTGTTATTCTATGTATGCAAACCATCCTTGCCCATGACATTCCCCTAGAAGGCTTCTTTTCGCTTCATGGAATAAAAAAAGCCTCCCACATGATTGTGAAAGACTTGCTACAAGTTAAACGTTTTCCTTCAATATATGCCTACCGCCATAGACGATCCGCTCAATTTCTCCGTCTTTGTTTTCAATGAACTGCAGAATGCCTTCTTTCTCATCTTCATCAATAAAAAAGTTTTTCCCAATGCATTTCAACTTCCGGCACACTTCATTCGATTCAATACTTAGTTGGTTGTCCTTCAGAGTCACCTTCACATTCATTCCTTCGCTCGAGGTGAATGTGCCTACGAATTTCCGCAGTTCCCCCGCATCGATTTCCCGGACTTCATGCATTGAAGGGGAAGCATCCAGCTTCCGGCCTTCCGTGACATTCATCGTGCTCATCAATAGGCCGCCTGCATCCACGTCTGAAACGTTTGTCAGAATTACGCCCGCCTTCTTCTTTTCAACGATTGCACACATATAAGAAGAAACGCCTTTCAATCCGCCGCCATGGCTGATCAATGTAGAGCCGAAATAATCGGGGACAATCCGCAACCCATACCCGTAGCATCTCCCTGGCTCATATTCGACATGCGGATGAATCATCTGCTCGACGCTTTCTTTCGATAAGATCCGCGTCCCACCAACGACGCCTTCATTCCAATACATCTCCAAATAGCGGAGGATGTCATTTGCTGTCGACTTCAAATAACCGACCGATCGCATTGATGGTGCATCCCACCAAAGAGGCGCCTCATACACGTGAGAGCCGTCTTTCGCCTTCATGTAGAGCGTTGTTACGTTTTCGATTTCGTCCAACCGGTCAAGCGAGTAGAAACTGTTCTTCATTCCCGCTGGCTTCAAAACGTTCTCTTCGATGAATTCCTCATAACGCTGTCCGCTCACCCTGCTAATGACGACACCAAGCAGCCCATACGAATCATTCGAATAACTGTAAAACTGACCCGGTTCTCCGAGCCATTCAAAGTCGTCCGTCGCCATGAATGCAAGCATTTCATCATACGTCTCAATATGCGGTCCCGGATTGCTCAATAGGTCCAATCCATAATCTTTTGCGGAAGGATCCTGCTCGATGCTGTTCTTCCGCGCATACACATGCGTCGCAAGCGGCGGATAGCCCGCCGTATGCGTCATCAGATGATGGAGCGTGATCCGCTCCACTTGTGTTCCCGTCTTCTTCAACTCCGGAAGGTACTCAACAATCCGATCATGCACCGACAACTTCCCTAGCTCCTGCAGCTTCATAATGCCCGCACTCGTAAACGACTTCGTCATCGAAGCAATCCCGAATACCGTATCTCCCGTCACCGGCAGCTTTTGCGATACATTCCGATAGCCGAATTCCAGCTCGTACATCCTCTCGCCGTCTGAATCAATGCCGATTATCGCCCCCGGAATCAACTGCTTCTCGACATAATCCCGCGCATACTCATGAAACGGTTTCACCGCTGCTGTCTCTCCCATGTAAATTCCCCCTAAATACTACTTCATACTTAAGGTTATTCGCCACGTCGCGTGTTTTCCCTCTTTTATCATCGTCGCTGCCCATCCTAAGCGGCGCAGAGATCGCCAAAAACGCATAAATTCTATTATTCACGCATAAAACGCTGGAGAAGTCCATAAAACTCGAAATCCGCGCATAAAGCCGCAAATCCACGCATAAATCACCACAGACGCGCATAAACTCCAACAATCACGCATAACGCTTATAAGTTTGTAGGAAATCCACTTTAATTCAGCTGTGCACGTTCGTGTAAATGGCACTGCAACTCGATACCACCGATTCGAGGCGGTTTACCACCGATTTGATGGACGTTACCACCGATTCTCAACGGTTTACCACCAGTTTGACGGACTTTACCACCGATTCCGATGAATTTATCACCGAATGACTATAATTCATGAGCTATCGATGGCGGAAATAACAAAACCAGATGAGGAAGTATCCGCATCTGGCACTTATCACTTATCTCACATACTCCCGCTTGCATACGAAAACACTTCGCTGCCGATTTGCGCAATCATTTTACTAACGAAGCCCGCAATGTCGTTATACCATTTTCCAAGTACCCCTTCATGCAAGTGAGCATGTACACCCATCCTTCTTTTTGATCCATCATTTTATTGACGATTTCAGGATCGTCCGCGTTAAAACCCGATTCGGTTACTTCCATGACCGTACTTCCATCCGTCTCGTGGAATGTCATCGTGACCGTCGTTTCTCCCCATGTGAAAACAATTTCTTTGTTCTCTTCAACTTTTAATACCTCGATATCCCCTTCGGCACCATATTCCTCGTACCTCCAAGTAATTATCTTCCCTTGTTCGACTCTGCTAGTACCGGAAGAAAACCAATAGCCGCCCATTTTCTCAGGGTCGACAATCGCCTCGAACACTTCACTTGCCGGTTTATCAATTTTCATTTTTGTTGTTATGTCTGTATTCATCTTCCCACCTCCACTATTTCTACTTTATATATTCGATTTGTTGGGCAGTAAATCCTCTTGATTAAATGAATCCTTGTTCATCCTCCCAATCCGGTATACAGTTAGAAGGTATTGGAAAATTCGAAAAGGAGCTGCATCAAGTGGTTATCAAAATACAGCCCACACAACAACAGCTAGATCACTGGATTGAAAAATATGTACCTGAAAAGGATTTGTTTTTCCTTAGGGAGAGCGATTTATCTTTATTCCAGAAAGATGTAGTAGGAACTTTGGTTTTCCCTAGAGAGGAATTCTTCAAGCATTCCTCCTACAACGGCATTCAAATGGTGAATAGCTATATGTACTGGATGATTTCAAGAGATGCCGAGCTTGTAATCGTTGCGCAGCCTGAGTGGATCACCTCACTTTCCGACGAAACGAGAAATGCGCTGTTTGCGTTGCAATATGAGCTAGGAAGAGGTCTAGTCGGTCCGCTTTCGTTGTTGCCTGAGCTTGATTCATTTCCGCAGGACTACATTTTGGAAATGAACGGAGAGAGACTCGGTGTTTTGCAAAGGGCAATGTGGATGAAATTGCCCACTTCCATCAAAGAAGAAATCACCCGCAAGACCGCACAGCAATACGATGAATGGACTTCCCTGCAACCACCTGATTCCACGCCTACTCATTTGAGCAAATATGCAAATACATTTTCCACAGAGCCAGGTGCCAATTGCCTGGCCGCCACCCTGTTCGCCATCAGCTCCGAGCCTAGTTTGGACGAATGGATAATTCACGAATGGATTCATGGCGATACTTTTATGAGGAAATTGACCCTAGCCTCATTCAAGAAAGTCGAAGACCGCTTTAATGCAGGAGATGCTGTCGTCTGGATTGATGAGAATGATAATGTTCAACATGCAGCCTATTGCATTGACGGACAATTGTTTTTCAATAAAAATGGACAGACGTATTTCAATCCGTGGAAGATTGTTGACTGGGCGGAATTGGAGGAAGAGTGGAAACGGTTTACGCCTTGTGTGTATCGGAGGGATTCGTAGAAACACTTTCGCGAAAATGAATAGACCTTAGAAGGCGAAGAATGGACCCTCGCGCGAAAGAATGGACCTTGAAATGAAAAGAATGGACCCTTGCGCGAAAGAATGGACCTTGAAACAAAAAGAATGGACCCTCGCGCGAAAGAATGGACCTTGAAACGAAAAGAATGGACCCTCGCGCGAAAGAATGGACTTTGAAACGAAAAGAATGGACCCTCGATGAAAAAACCCATCCGGCATGTTGCCAGATGGGGCGTTTTAATTCAATATCCAGAGTCCTCAGAAGTCAAATTATCCATGATCGTATAATCATACGTCTGCAGCGGTTTTTCTGCAGGACCTTCAACCACTTCGCCCGTCGGTTTAAACCTGGATCCATGGCATGGGCAGTCCCACGTCCGGTCGCCGCTATTCCATGAAACTTCGCATCCCATATGGGTACACGTCGTATCGACAATATAGATTTTTCCTTCGTCATCTCGGTAAGCGCCTTTCCGATGACCGTCAATTGTCACGGCCGCGCCCTCCCCTTTGGCTAAATCATCGGGGCTTCTTTTCGGTGAACCAAGCTTCCCTTTAATCAATTGGCCGACTACATTCGCGTTTTGGACAAGGAAATTCTTCAAACTTGGGTGTGCATAGAATCTAGACGGAGTATACAATTCCTCAAATCTGCTTTCTATTCCAGTGACCATATCGCGGAACAGCAATGCAGCGGCCGTTCCGTTGGACATTCCCCATTTCCGGAAGCCGGTTGCAATGAGGATATTTGGATTTCCGGAAGTTAATTCGCCGATGTATGGCAGTTTATCCAATGTGACCAGATCCTGCGCCGACCATCTTTGAACGATCTTCTCGAGGCCGAAAACCTCTTCGCCGAATTGCTCGAGCGACTTGTAATGCTCCATCGTCTCCACTTCACTTTGACCGGTTTTGTGATTCTCTCCGATGATGAGAACCAGTTCCTCGCCATTGTTGTCCTTGACAGAACGTAACGAACGAGTCGGTTCATCCGCACTAATGTACATGCCCGCCGGGAATTCCTTTTTCGCTTTCACCGCAAGAGCGTATGACCGATCCGCATACATCCTTGTCGAATAAAGGCCTGTCCCCTCGTAAAACGGGAAATGCGTGCAAATCAGCACATGCTTGGCGCTGATTCGATTGTCGTCACGAGTCAGAACGACTGGCTGCTCGCCCGTTTCAATATTGACAGCTACTGTGTCCTCAAAGAGTTGCCCACCCTTTTGCTGAAATAAATTAATCAAGTGAACCAAATATTTGGTTACATGGAACTGTGCTTGATTTCTCATGACAAGGACATTTTGCACGTTGTCAATTTCAAAAGGGATGCCATCGACTAAGCCGCCATCGATATGAAGCTTTTCATAGGCTTGCGCTTCCTTCTCGATTTTGCGTGCGTACTTCTCAGAGACGGAGTAAATATACGCATCTTCATTTGTCAAATCACAGTCAATCTGATGCTCCTCCACTGTTTTCCTAATAAAATCAAGAGCCTCAATATTCGCTTCGTAATACAATCTTGCCGTATTCCGCCCCATGTTTTGAATGAACTCATCGTAAATCAAATCGTGTTGCGCCGTAATTTTCGCGGTCGTATGCCCCGTCGTCCCGTTCAACACTTTATCAGCTTCAATAATGGCCACCTTGAGTCCTTCATTTGCCAATAAATACGCGGATGTAATCCCGGTGATGCCCGCACCAACAACAATTACATCCACTTCGAGATCTTCCTTCAAACTCGGAAAGGTCGGAAAGTCGACACTCGTCCTCCAAAACGGCTCCGGATGCTCCGGCAATTTTCCATTGCTTTGACTATTCATTTCTTGCCCTCCTGTAGGTTGTACTGTAGATAGGATTCCCATTGGCTGGCGGAATGTAAACATGGAGATGATTTTTAAAGCGACCGGGGGATGAACGTGGAAGGATTGAGCTTAGGATAGGATAAAGGAGCCCTTGATTGAATAATGGAGCCCTTGCGTGATTAATTGAGCCCTTGACGGATTAATCGAGCCCTTGCACAATTAAAGGAGCCCTTAATTAAAAAAACCTGTGAAACGGCTATAGTACACCATCTCACAGGCTTTTTCCGTTATCATTCCTCATTCCCCTTTCAGCATCCGCTGCAAATACGCGCCCGATTCCCCTTTAGCAATGCTTAAATTTCCCCATTGCTCCCCTTTGACTTGTTTTCCGATGAACATGATTTGTCCGATATGGGCAGCGTAATGTGCCATTTGCCGCTCGATCGCGTCGATAACGGAATGTGCTTCGCCCCGAATATGAACGGTCTTTTCCAAGTCCTGCTCATCCAAGCTTTCTAAGGTATTCAAAAATACGCCCCAGCCGTGCTCCCAACAATCCAGCAATTGCGCCTTGGACATTTGTTTCGCCTCGAATTCCCCATCCCGATTCCGGTCCGGCTTTTCACCGTCCGTCGTAAGAAAATCCGTCCACCTCGACACCATGTTTCCGCTAATATGCTGGATAAGAACCGCGATACTGTTTGACGCGTCGTTCATCGTCCAGTGAAAGCCGCCTTCATCCAATTGAGCGAAAGTCTTTTCCCCTTGCCCCTTTATGACCGCGAACCGCTCCCGCACAACACGTAAATATTCAGTTCCGATTGACATACGGTACCCCCCTTTTTGGTACTGTATTCGATTCAAGCAAGTAAAAATCCTTCATTGAAAGATTATTCGACACTGAATGAATAATCATTCATAATATGGTAGTCTACTAGTAAGTGAATCATAAGACGATATGAGGTGAAGCTCTTGTTCTTGAAAACGAAATCAATGCTAGATGAATGCAGCAATGTCCGATTTGTAAACGGAGTCGTTCAATTGAACAGCGTAAAGCTGAATGTATATTGTTTCGAAACAGATGGGGTGCTGATCGATACCGGCTCCCAATCACTTGCGGAGAAGTTCAAAGATTTCTTCGCACTGATCGATATTGATAAAGTCGTCATTACGCATGCACATGAGGACCATACCGGTAGCGCACAGTACTTGCAAACAGAATATGGACTACCCATTTTCATGAATGAAATGGCAATCGAAGAATGTGCACAAAAAGCGGACTATCCCTTCTACCGGAAGTTTTTCTGGGGGAAAAGAAAGCCTTTTAAGGCAGAGCCGATCGGGGAATCATTCAATTCGAGAAACGCCGAATGGGCGGTAATTGAAACACCAGGACATGCAAGTGATCATCTAGCCTTTTTGAATAAAGAAACGGGACAGCTTTTCACCGGCGATTTATACATCCATCCTAAAACAAAACTCATTTTACGTGATGAAAGCATTCCTACCATTATCAATTCACTCGAAAAGACCTTGTCGTATGACTTCGGAGAATTGTTTTGCTGCCACGCAGGTTATGTGAAGGACGGGCGCATGGCGTTGCAGAAGAAACTTGCGTATTTGCAAGAGCTGCGGGAAAACACGCTTGCCTTGCGCAAGAAAGGGTACCAAGTGCGCGAAATCCACGCGCGGCTTTTCCCGAAAAAATATCCAATCACTTATTTTTCATTCGGCGAATGGAATTCAATCCATATTATCCGATCGATTGTAAATGAAGGAAATGAGTAATATGCGGCGGGTATCCATTCCTATTGGGTGCCCGTCATTTTTTATTCCACACAAAATAGCACCTACGGAGAACCATAGATGCTACATTCCAAATCAAGTCCCCGAACCCACCCTCACTGCCTTCGCAAATTAGTACATGGAAGTTACAATTACATTCTACTAGTACACATGTCACGGTACTGGGCATAAGTTGTTCATGACGGCTTCGAACCGATTGGTATAGCCCCATCTACCGACCATTGAGTCCAACTTTCCCAGTCGGCGGGTTTGTACTCACCTTTGCGATGCAGCTACCGACTTGCTAATCAAATCAGATCAAATCAACATTCCAATTCAAACCTTGAATCTTCGTGTCCAGTTCCCTGAACTCTTTCGATAATTGGTCGACCTGCTTCTGAATGGCCGAGACGTCAATGGTACTCATAATTTTAATCTCGGACCGGCTATATCGGTCGTTGCGGATCGATCCTTCCTCCGCAATCTTGGCGAGGATCAACCGCTTGTCCCACTTCTGGTCGCGTTCGACCAATGCATCAGCAAGCGTCCGCTGTTCGTCGAATTGGACGGAGCAATTCGTTCTATTGATCCGCTGAATCAAACTCGTTAATTCTTTCATATTGCTGTCGAGCTCCGCCAACATTTCATTCGGATCCTCCGCAGGCTTTTCTCCCTCTTGGATCTTCAAGTTCATGCTGATCCGCCTTTTCAGCTGTTCGTTCCTTTTCTGCAAGTCCGCCCGTGCAATCAACGCTTCGGCAAGCTTCATCGATACCACTCCCTTTGTTCCGTTAGTCCTTTATTCGACATGGCCCGCTAAAAGTCCTTTGTTCTAAATCTAGTGGACAATCATAAAATGAATGGATTCCAACTATTACACTACTAAAGGAGATTCGAATTATGTATGCCATTCATTTCTATGAAAACAAAAACTACGTACTCAATCAAGTACTCAGAAACATCCCTTCCATCGACGACAATGTGACGCTGAAAGGTCGTAAAGGTAAAGTGATGAGTGTCGAGGAAATAAAGGAAAATGTGTATTATGTGTTTGTCGAGTTCGAAAAAGTTGTGGATAAAAAGAAATTGGCTGCCGAAGAATTAGCGAAAAAGAAGAGAAGATGAAAAACTGCCGAACAGGATTTTCTAATCTTGTTCGGCATGTTTTTAGTTACACAAGTGCTTGCACTACGAATTGATCAATGAAATATTGCGGATTCAACTTCTCACCTGTCGCTTTTTCAATCTTTTCATTCCACGGGTGGAGCGCACCCGGCTTGAAATACTCCTCCACCAAATACGTGCCCACTTCTGGCGTGAACATGTCTTTTGAGATGTTGTTCTCAATATAGGACTGCAGCTGCGAAGTCGTCAACTCGCCAAGCAAATAGTTTTGATAATAAACCGGGACGAGCGTGAAATGGATTTTCGCTGCCCAATGCGGGAAGTCGACGTTTTCCGGCGGGTTCACAAATTGGACTTCCTTTACGATTTTCCACCAAAGCTTGTTCAAATCCTGATCCGGATTTTCGTACAGCTCGCGCTCAAAGAACGTGAATGTCATGATCCAGCGGCCTGCAATGAGCATTTGCCGGCGCAGTGATTTCTCGATAAGCGGCGTCAGCTCCTCCACTTGAGCTTTCTCCAGCCCTAAAAACTGCTGCAGCCATGCAGGGTTTTTCCCGAAACGTCCATAGAGCATCGCAATCGCTTCCGTTGTCAACGTATGCGCGCAAGTCCTTAATAGGAATGGCAGCTGACGATCAACATATTTAAAATAAACCGCATGGCCAAATTCATGCAACGTCGTAACGGACCAATAATCGGTCGACACATTATTGCATAGCACGCGGACGTCGCCTTCACGGTCGATATCCGTGCAGAATGCATGCTGGTTTTTCTTGTCGCGCGGATACATATCGCTTTTCGCAAGCATATCGGTGATATCCATGCCCATGCTATCAAACGTTGCAATCGTCAGCTGCTCGAGGTCTTTTCCGGTATAGAACGGATCGAGATCCAATTCCTTCATCGGCGGCGCCTCCTGGAAAAACGGATCGGCATAATGCCATGGACGAAGCTCATCGATCGAAATACCGAATCGCTCCGCAAGTTCGCTGTCCATTTCCTGTTTCATTTCACGGAAAGGTTCATCCGAAAGGTCTTTCAGCTTGTGGAAAATCGAGAAAACTTCATCCCGGTCCAATTCCTGCAGCTCAAAACTCATTTGGTGGTAATTATCGTACCCAAGAGAACGCGCTATGTCATTCCGCTTTTTCACGAGAATCAATAGCTTCTCTTCAACTTCTTTCCCGATCTGCTTGCTTGCATGCCACGCCTCTTCACGCTCCGCCAAGTCATTGCTTTTAATTAAAATCTCCCGGACATCATTCTCCGATACAGGCTTCCCGTCAATCGTCGCGCGGAATGTATTGAATTTGGCGATCAACTCCGTCGAAAGCTCCACCATTTCCTTGAGGTCCTCTTCCGGCACCTGGTTCGACACCATGCCGTTGTACAAGCTCTCGAGCTGACGACGCTCGATAGCTGTCAGATCGTCCTGCGCCAAGTACGTTTTCACTTGTTGGAAACGTTCCGGATCGGCTAAATAAAGATCATAAGCCGTCTCTGCCTCCGCAGTTTTCCGGTTCCATTCGTCCTCCCCTGTCGTCGCCGCCATCCACGAGGTTTCCGCGTTTGCGATATGCAGATCCTTGATCGCTTTATTTTGCTCTTCCAAAAACTGTTGAACTGTCATATACTCTTCCCCTTTTTATCTGTCGTTATCTATTTATTCGATATGGAGCGGCAATTCCCCTTTTTTATTCCGATAGCGTTCGCCCGACAATCCGCCCGCTGAACAGGCAGCCCCCTAAAAAAGTGCCTTCCAATGCGCGGTATCCATGCACGCCGCCTCCGCCGAATCCGGCAACTTCCCCTGCCGCATACAATCCGGGGACGGGATTTCCGGCTTCATTCAACACACGGCCCGATAAATCCGTCTGAAGTCCGCCCAATGTTTTTCGGGTTAGAATATTGAGCTTGACCGCAATCAATGGTCCGTTTTTCGGATCCAGAATCTTATGCGGCTTCGCAACGCGGATCAGCTTATCACCGATATAATTCCTTGCCCCGCGAAGCGCCGTAATTTGCAAGTCTTTCGTGAATGTATTGTCCATCTCCCTGTCTCTCGCTAGCAGCAGCCGCTCGATCTTTTTAGTATCGATCAATTCATTCCCGGCAACTCGGTTCATTCCCGCCACCAATTCTTCCACCGTCTTCGCAACAATGAAATCTTCGCCGTGATCCATGAACGCTTTCACGGGAGCCGGTGGACCCGGGAGCACCCTCGATAACACCTTCTTAATGCTTTTTCCCGTCAAATCCGGGTTTTGCTCAGAGCCAGACAATGCGAATTCCTTTTCAATGATCTTTTCAGTGAGAATGAACCACGAATAGTCATAGCCCGTTTCCTTTATCGTTTGTAGCGTCCCCAACGTATCGAAGCCCGGGAAATTCGGTGCCGGGAACCGGTTCCCTTCTGCGTCAAGCCAGATGGAAGACGGTCCCGGCAAAATGCGGATGCCATGGGACGGCCAGATCGGGCTCCAATTCCGGATGCCTTCCGTGTAATGCCACATCCGGTCTTTATTCACAATCCGTCCGCCCGCTTTTTCAGTTATCCCAAGCATCCGCCCATCGACGTGGGCCGGCACGCCTGAAATCATCTGCTTCGGGGGCTCCCCTAAACGCATCGGCCAGTTTTCCCTGACGAGGTCGAAATTCGCGCCGATTCCGCCGCTTGTCACGACGACGGCAGAGGCCTTGTATGTAAATTCCCCGATGACGGTCCGGGAGCTTGTTTCTCCTCTATCGACTTCGCTAGATTCGAGTACAGACCCCTTCACACCGACGACTGCTCCATTTTCAACGGTCAATTCATCCACCTGATGCCGAGGCTTGAAGTCGACAAGCCCATTGGCCATCCCTTCTCGGACCTTTTGTTCGAACGGTTTCACGAGCCCCGGACCCGTTCCCCACGTAATATGAAACCGCGGCACCGAGTTACCGTGCCCTTCCGCTAAATATCCGCCCCTTTCCGCCCAGCCTACGACAGGGAAAAACCGAACGCCGAGCGAATGAAGCCACTCCCGTTTTTCATTCGCGGCAAAATCCACATATGCTTCTGCCCATTTCATTGCCCAGTGATCCTCATCATCGAGTCGATCGAACCCCGCACTTCCCATCCAATCCTGCCAAGCGAGCGCTTTGGAATCCTTTATGCCAAGCCTTCGCTGCTCCGGTGAATCAACTAAAAACAATCCCCCGAACGACCACCACGCCTGCCCGCCCATGGACGACTCCGGCTCTTGGTCTAGTAAGAGAACCTTTTTTCTAGCTTTGATCAGCTCCGAAGTCGCCACCAACCCGGCAAGACCTGCTCCCACTACAATGACGTCATAATTCATATCGCTTCCCCCAATGTCAGTAAATCCCACATTACGTACCTTCGTCGTGGGCGTTTCCAATCCCTTCTTTTCATTGCGGACAGTGGCGTATACTTCTTCAGCTGACGTGCATAGTACGTAGAGGAGGTGAGTAATCGATGAATAAAAACAATAAGAAGACAATGAACGAAAGAACGCATAATAGCTTTGACACTTACAAAGAGGCACATAACACAAATAGCAATACAAATAATCCAGGCGAAAACCGCACACAGGAATTCGCAGAGGATTTTGACGCGAAAGCACAACGGAATGAGCGGCAGGATGATCGAGAAAAATAAAAACAGGTAAGGGAAATGTAACGGGCTCGGGTAACGGGAATAGCAAATAAAACGTTCGGATTCATCCGAACGTTTTATGTAAACATAATATATTATTCAAAGATAACTAACTCTTAATCCGTTTGTTAACTTCAATCGTAATGAACTCGGGCAAATAGTTGGGAGTACATCCTTTCGATACTTTTTCATCTTTGTAAAGGCCCGCTTCCTCACCTATTTTTATACAACGTGCACGATTCTTTTCATCGTATACGCCTATCCAGCCTGCGGTAAAATTCATAGCCCATTGAACTTCCGGTTCTTCCTGCGTAATAGTAGCCTCGATTGCAGCTAGCAATTCTTCGGTATTATCAGGCGGTGTTTGTCCAGTCCATCTCAATCGCGCTTGATAATACCAGAAAGCTCGCCTTTGAAGAGCAGAAGGGCTATTTTCCCATGACTCCATCAAGAAAATCGTCTTCTTGTCTTTGGTGAGCTGATTAGCCATCAACCAATCCATTATGTTATTTCGCTCCTCCAAAGTGTGAGCCTGTATATCTTTATCAAGCTGATTGAGCACATCTTGTGTAAGCAGTTTTTTGTCCATAATTAGGATTGCTAATAGTCTCGGCAAAAACTCTCCGGTTGACCAAAGTTCCATAGCTAGTTCGTGATCTTTTTTAATGTCCTTGGCGATTTTTCGTAAGTCGCCTAGCTTAGTTTTACTATTGATCTGAGAGAGGATGTTTTCTGCTTTTGAAGAGCGTATCATTTCTGTGCCTTTAGTTTCGGTCATTTTATATAACTCCTTTTGTAAAGCACTGTTTCTTAGATTATTAGTAGTTGCTAACATTTTCATTCAAAAAAAGAAGCACCTAGCTGACTAAGCACCCATTTCGGCACGACGAATCTTGCTGTCATGAGTGGATCGACGATTTGGCAGATTTCCGATTGGCCGACTGCGCTCATAAGCATCGTCACTTCGCTTACTGGAAGAGATGACTTGTCGGCAATGCGCTCAATCATTTCGATTGCTGCCGTTTTTGCTGCTGCGTCCAACGTCGGAGCGGATACTATTTGGGTGAATGCTTTTTCATTCTCAAGCATCGGATGACGCAATGACACGCCTTTGATGACATCAAGCGTCACGGTAACTTCCCCTGCAACCTCAACTCCAGATACGCTCACTTCACCGTCGCCCATCGCGGCATGCAAGTCGCCTAGCGCGAACAATGCCCCTTCTGCAAATACCGGAAAGTACAACGTCGCTCCTTCAGTCACCATTTTATTATCCATGTTGCCGCCATGTGCTCCTGGCGTTCCGCAATTGACGCCTTCCCCTTCTGGCGCAACGCCTATGACACCAATCATTTTATTCACAGGGATTTGCAAGTCATTGAACAGGACATGATCATCTTTGATAGGGAGGATCTTGGATTCCATTTTGGATAAAGCGTGTCCCATTACACCCAATTCCGGTCCGACAACCATGACGCCTTGGTCCCCGATGTCGATCCGTTCGATCTTCACTTTCAGTACGTCTCCCGGCATCGCGCCTTCTACGTAAAGAGGCCCCGTCGCCGGATTGATTTTATTCCAATCGATTGCAGTTACTTCCGTATCAGCTGATTGAATTTGATTTTGGAAACAATCGTACGTTTGAATCGTGACCGTTGAACCGGCCGGGATGGTCCGTATCGGTTCATGCACCTTATTGAATTCATAGATGATCCCCTCGTCACAGCCAATTTTCGTCATCAACCTATCCCCTCTCTATGCAAGATAGTTTCCATGAGTATACTAAACTTTCTTGATTTATACCAATTTCACAAAACAAACTCCATACCTTCCTCCGCAATATGAAAGCCCTTCATTTCCAGCTCATTCCGAACCGCTCGCTCCTTATCAAGCACGGGATTTGAGTGATTGAGATGAATGAAATAAATCTCAGTTTGCTCCACTAGATCTTGTAATCGATCCATTGTTTCTGTCATGAGCGGATGTGGGATTTCCCGATAATCCCGGCCAATGTTTTTAAGATCTTCGGTGGAATGAAATGTGCCGTCAAGTAAGCAGATATCCGCTTCCTTGCACGCTTCATAAATATCCGTGTCCCATTGTTCCCATCGATCGATATCCGGAATGTACAACACTTTCTTCTCCGTCCCTGTAATCCAAAATCCAAATGTCTCAGTAAATTCATTTCTATGGGGGACATCCACAGGTGTAACGGTGACTTCCGGTGAAACAGCAATCGCTTGACCATCATGTATTTCTTGTAGGTCAATGTTATTGAGTTTTGTTAATTGGCTCCAAGGCGCCTGTTCTTCCAAAAGTCTCTTCATTTTTGCCCCTGCCAGTACTGGTACTTTATTTGCACCGATCGCTTCTCTTCCTAAAAACAATAATCCAGGATAGTGGCCTAGATGAGCATGTGTCAAAAAGACGCTCGACATGAGTTGCCCTTGCAGATTGTGCTTCATCTGTACCCTCGCCATCTGTTCTTTCAAATCTGGTGTTGCGTCGATCAAATGCCAAGCCTTCTCTTCAGGCAGCACAATGGCTAACGATGCTGCTGTGCGCCTAAACGTTGGATTTTTTATGGCTTCCGTACAGTTTTCACAAAAGCAATTTGGATGTGGCAGACCGGCATCTTGAGCCGTTCCTAACACATGTAAAACGACCTTGCTCATAGCGAAATAGCTCCTTCCGTGTTTATTTCATCTTCCTTCTGATAGCTCTTCTTCGTAATCGTCCAGCCCGTAAAGCCGAAAACGATATTAATTAGCGGAACTAAAAACGCAAAGAATGCATATGGAATAAATTCTCCTGGACTGACGCCTAGAATGCTTGCTGCAAAAATCGCAGGAACACTCCACGGGACAAGGTTAATGCCTACCGTACCCGCCGCTTCAACACATCTGGAAAGGTTTTTCGTGTCGATTCCCATGTCTTTATATGTTTGGACAAATGTTCTTGCAGGTAAAATAATCGCTAACATTTGTGCCCCACTTGCGAATGCCACGACAAAAGTTGAAAGAATGGTCGTGCTGATTAACGTTCCCGTTGAACGGACACCTGCTATCATATTTCTTGTAACCACTTCAAAAGATCCCGTTTCTTCTAAAATCCCGCCTAAAGCAGTGGCGATGACTAACAGGCCAATTGTCCCCAACATTGATAATAGACCACCGTTATTCAACAAAGAGTCCACCGGAGCGACCCCCGAATCCACTGAAAATCCGCTCGTCATGACTTGCGCGATTGAGGAAATGGAAGAACCCTGAACGCTTACTGCAAGTACAGCTCCTAAAAGTCCGACAATCGTTAACGTTGGAATGGCCGGTACACGTTTCAACATCAAAACGATTGTAAATACAGGCATCAGAAGCAGAAGTGGATGAATGGTAAAGACTCCTTCCAGTCCTGTTTTGAGTAGTTCAATTCCATTCGTATCCAGAGCATGAGTTGCTGCACCTGAACGGCCTACAACCCAATACAAAATTAGTGCAATGACAAATGCAGGAATCGTGTCCCACAGCATGTGCTTTATATGGCTGAACAAATCTGTTTCAGCCATAGCAGGTGCGATGTTTGTCGTATCGGACAACGGCGATAGTTTATCACCGAAGTATGCTCCCGAAATGACAGCCCCCGCTACCAGGCCCGGAGGAAATCCCAACCCCTCCCCAATCGCCATGAAAGCAATCCCGATTGTCGCAATGGAGGTAAATGAACTCCCCAATGTGATCGAAACAATTCCAGTAATTAGTGCCACCAACGGAATAAATAAGGAAGGTTCAATGATGGATAAGCCATAGTAAATCATCGTCGGGATCACACCACTCGCAATCCAGGTTCCAACAATGATACCGATAATCAGTAAGATAAAAACAGCGGGCAATGCCCGGGATACCCCATTGACCATCATTTTTTCGATTTTCTCCCAACGCCAGCCACAAATTTTCGCAATGACTGCTGCAGCAAACACCCCAATGAGCAACGGGATATGCATCCCCGCTTTCCAAATGAAAATCGATGAAGCTGCGGAAATTACTAATGCCAATATTGGGATAATTGAAAGTCCAAAAGTCATTTCTTTTTTCATTCATGACATCTCCTTTTCTATAGGAATCTACTAAAAATGAATACAAAAAAAACCCATCCATCCCTTGGAAAGGGACGAAGGAGTTCTCCGCGTTACCACCCTACTTGATGAGCCAAATATTAAATCGGCGATCCACTTCATGTCAGATAGAGAAAAACCGATGGCGTACTTCACCCTGATTGCTGCCTGAATTCTCACCAACCATTCAGTCTCTTGTTGCTGCACACAATCGAATTACTGCACCATCTCTCTTTATCTATGTAATTGGAATGTTTCTGCATAAAAGTAATTCTTTGAATCTTACCATGCCTACCAGAGAAGTCAAGCCTTTTTTAAACGTCTACCATTGTCCGAATTGTTTTGGTGCCTGTGTATCACACATTTATGACTATTTATTATAATGTATATATATACGAAAGGAAGCCACCCAAACGTTAATTGGGATGACTTCCACTTTTTTTTATATGCAATTGTAGTGCATTGTCTGAATAGTGTGCTGCACAGGCACCATAGATTTCTTTTTATGTCCGATCCCAAAAGCGTTTTTGAGCTATGGCTTCAATGAATTTATCGGTGAAGTCCTGATTTTCTCCGGCGACGACGACACCATCCATATTATTCTCTTCCGTATTTAGGAGATATTGTTCACCGCCTGCTGCAACGCCGATCGGTTTCATATGCATATACTGCATTTTAATGAAATCAGCGATGTGCTGGTCGAACATCATTTGATTGCCGGCAGTGCCTCCGACTACGTAAATGGCATCGTACAGAACTGGGTGGACGTTTAGAAACGCTTTATCCACTTCCAGCTCGTTCCGCTCTGAGCAAGTGACAGTGCCCAGCTTCTCGCCGATCAGTTCGAATAGAACGCCATTCTGCTTGAAGCTTTCCAACGTGCTTTGGACTTCTTCTCCATTGAACCCGTTGCCAATCAATACTCCGACTTTTTGGGTCATAGCGGAATGCGGGGAATTCAACTGACTGAGGGAAGGATAGCTTTCATCATTTTCGACATTTGTCGTTTTTGGTGCCTCGACACCGACATTGTCAGCGATCAAGCTAGCCATCTCAACGTCGACATTCGCGAACATGTCCACGTTTTTCTGGCGGATTGTCTTGTCCTTGACGCCCCCGATGTGGTAGCTGAATGATTCGACAAGGTCTTGTCTTTCAGGCAATGAAAGGCTGTTCCAAAACATTCTTGCTTGTGAGAAATAGTCTTGGAATGAATCGCTCGGATGTTCCCTAGTCACATGTCCCTCGACTTTTTCAGGATAATTCTCATATCCGCCTTCCTCAGGAGGCGTCTCGGCAGGCGTGTTTTGGGC
The DNA here is from genome assembly GCF_023715245.1 of Sporosarcina luteola. Taxonomy (GTDB): domain Bacteria; phylum Bacillota; class Bacilli; order Bacillales_A; family Planococcaceae; genus Sporosarcina; species Sporosarcina luteola_C. The sequence goes on along the minus strand of NZ_JAMBNV010000003.1, from coordinate 186,847 downwards.
GAGCGAATTGTTATGGTAATGGACATGATCCGTTTCAATATGGTACTTCATGTAGCTGTCCCGTAGATTATTCGTCGCTTCCTTCAGCGGCCGGTTCACTGGGAGATCCTCGTAGTTTGCAGAATGTTGACGGTATAGTTCCGTATCGCGGTACGCAAACGACCGCCCTTGCAATACCGGATCATTCGAAAACTCAATTCCCGGAACGAGATTCGCGGGATTGAAAGCGGACTGTTCCGCCTCAGCGAAGAAGTTGTCCATAAGACGGTTCAACGTCAATTTACCGATGATCTTTACCGGAACTACCTCTTCTGGCCATAACTTCGTGTCATCCAATAGATCAAAGTCAAATTTGAACTCGTCTTCCTCATTAATCAGTTGGACTCCTAGCTCGTATTCAGGAAAAGCACCGCTCGAGATCGCTTCGATCAAATCATTCCGATGGAAATCCGGGTCGACTCCGCCGATCAGGTTTGCTTCATCCAGCAGCAATGAGTGGACACCCAGCTTCGGCTTCCAAACCATACGGAAAAATGTCGACTTACCCGCTTCATTCACGAACCGGAATGTGTTGATCGGATACCCTTCCATCATCCGCCAGCTTCTCGGCCGGCCTCGCATGGACATGAGCCACATGACCATATGGGCGGATTCCGGGTTGTTCACGACATAATCCCAGAATCGGTCATGCGCCACAGTTGCTTGCGGAGTATGCGTCATCGGGTCAGGCTTTGCAGCATGTGTCACATCCATGAACTTCATCGCGTCTGCGAGAATGAAAACAGGGAACTGCAACGCCAGCGAATCATAATTCCCTTCTTCCGTATAAAACTTCACTGCAAAACCGCGGATATCCACCGCCGTGTCCTTCGATCCCTTGTTCCCGATGAAATTCGAAAACCTTACAAATACAGGCGTCTTCGTACCCGGCTTCTGCAGAAATTTCGCAACTGTATAGTCTTTCATCGATTCATACAACTCAAAATCACCATACGCCCCAAACCCCCGCGCATGGACAACTTTCTCAGGTATCCGTTCCCTATTGAAATGCGTCTGCTTCTTATAGAAATGGAAATCCTGCATCATTAGAGGACCGCGCTTGCCCGCCCTTAGCGTCTTTTGGTCATTCGACACCTTCATGCCGCTCTCTTCCTGCATCTGCTTGTCCGGTCCCGTGTTCTGCTTCCGGAAATGCTGTAACTGTTCGTCCTTCTGATCCACTCCTACATCATCCTTTCAAAGTAATATCAGTAGTCGTTAACTTTCTTCCCCATGTACCAAACTACTAAACTGTTAAATTGAATTGTGCCTGTATTGTCCCGGTGCCTGTGCAGCATACATTTATGACAATTCGACTTAAGGTATATAAATACAAAATGAAGCCATCCAAACGTTAGTTTGAATGACTCCCTCTTTTTTCCTTATGCAATTGTAGTGCATAATCTGAATTGTTTGCTGCACAGGCACCGGTTTTAAAACATCCCATTCTCATTCGGTGATTCTTCCGGTACAGGTTGGCCGACATCCCACATCTCAACGATTTTCCCCTCATGGAAGCGGAAAATATGGACGGCTGCGGCTCCGAGATCGTCAGGGTTCTGTTTGATGTGGGAATAAACCATCACCATTTCCCCTTCTTCAATCGTCTGTTTCACTTCAAGCGTCTTGTTCGGACTCATGCCGTCATTCTCTTTCATCGCCTTCTTCAGCGATTCCCCATCCCCGGGGAAATATGGATTATGGTGGCGGAGCTCAGGGCTTGCGTACTTCTCATAAGCCTCATCAATCTCTCCTGCAACAATCAGTTGAAGATAATTCATTGCTATGTTTTTAAGCAATTCCATAGGAGTAACACCCTCTCGTTTTGGCGATATTCAAAAACGGAAAGTGAAACAGTGACGTGTCTCACTTTCCATTTCCATTTTCGTAATTGTAGTGTACGACACAGGCACCCATCAATAGTTAGAGTACTTTACTTAAAAATGATTTTGTTCGGATTTCCTGTGGATTCCCAAACAATTCTTCAGGTACATTCTCTTCTACGATGTAACCTCCATCCATAAAAATAACACGGTCCCCAACTTCACGCGCAAAGCCCATTTCATGCGTCACAACAATCATCGTCATTCCTTCTAATGCAAGTTGTTTCATAACAGAAAGCACGTCGCCTACAACTTCGGGGTCAAGTGCAGATGTAGGCTCATCGAAAAGCATAATTTTCGGATTCATTGCTAAGGCCCGGGCGATTGCCACACGCTGCTTTTGTCCACCCGAAAGTTCGCTTGGCGACGCTTTCGCTTTATCGGACAAGCCCACTTTTGCCAGCAACTCAAGGGCTTGCTTTTCAATTGACTGCTTATCACCTTTTCGTAGTTGTAAAGGTGCGTGCATGATATTTTGAAGAACGGTCATATGTGGGAATAAATTAAATTGCTGAAAAACCATTCCGACATTTTCTCTTACTTTATTAATATCAAGCTTCGGATCTGTTATATCTTTACCATCGATTAGTACATGACCGCCCGTAATCCCTTCCAAGCGGTTTAAGCATCTAAGAAATGTACTCTTACCTGAACCAGACGGTCCGATTACACATACAACTTCCTGTTCCTTAATTTCAACATTTATGTCTTTTAGTACTTCGAGTTCACCGAAGGACTTTTTAAGATTTTTCACTTGAATCAACGTCATCTAATTTTGTACCTCCTTTCAATAAAGCTGGAAAGTAACGACATCAGGTAGATGATTACAAAATAAATGACACCAACTGTCAACCATACTTCAAAAGGTTTAAATGTTGTACTCGCATGAACCTTTCCTCTTTGAACAATATCAGCAATCCCGATAATGGATAGGAGTGAAGTATCCTTGAAACTAATAATGGATTGATTAGTAATAGTCGGCAGCATCGTTCGAAACGCTTGTGGTAACACAATGGTTTTCATCGTTTGCACTTTAGTAAGACCGAGGGATCTAGCAGCTTCCGTTTGCCCTTTGTCAATCGACAAAATTCCTGCACGGATTATTTCAGAGAAATAGGCTCCTGCATTAATTGAAACAGTCAAAATCCCAGCAACTGTCCGGTCTAATGAAATAAACTCCAGTCCATTCAATCCAAAATAAATGAAGAACAGTTGAACGATAAATGGAGTTCCTCGAATAATATCCACAAATACTTTCGCAATCCAATTTAACGGTTTTATAGTTGTTAATCGCATAAGTGCAGTTAGTAAACCAATTAAAAAACCAAATATAATTGAAAAGAAAAAGATATAAAGTGTTACTTTCATTCCTAGAAGCAGATAGGGAAATGCGGCAATTATTGTCTCCATCAACTCATCTCCTTATGAAAAACACTCCGCTATCTCCGTATTGCTTTGGCGATAGCAGAGCAGTGATTGGTATGGGTTCTATCGTGAAAAGTATCTTTCCGAGTCTATAAAAAAATATAGCGCAACTAACACGCTATATTTTAAAGTTCCATTTATTCGCCAAGGTATTTAGCTAAAATCTCGTCGTACTCCCCGCTATCACGAAGTTCTTGTAATCCATCATTAATTTTCTTAAGAACATCACTGTGCTTTCCTTTAAGAACTGCAATTCCGTATTGGTCGCCGTTTAAGCGCTCCCCTACAATCTTCAAATCAAGGTTGTTTTGAGAGATTGCATATGCAATGACAGGGTAGTCTTCAATCAGGGCATCAGCACTTCCATTTTGAACTTCCTGGAACATTGCCGGGCTGTCATCAAACTGAACAACTTTATAGCCATATTCACTTTCGTGTTCTTGAGCGAAGCTGGCGCCAGTTGTACCGTTTTTAACAGCAATCACTTTGCCTGATAAATCCTCAAGTGAAGTAATATCTGTCGTTTTGTCATTAATGACTAATGACAAACCTGCATCAAAGTACGGATCCGAAAAATCAACAACTTCTCTACGCTTATCAGTGATACTCATACCTGCAATTGCAATATCAAGTTGGTCTGCTTGCATTGCTGGGATGATTCCCCCAAAATCCATTGAGTCGAATTCTATTTCAAATCCTTGGTTCTTTGCAATCGCTGAGATAATATCGATATCGATTCCCGTCAGCTTGCCATCTACTTCAAATTCAAAAGGCGGATACGTATTGTCAACTCCGACTTTATATTTTGTTCCTCCCCCTGAACCAGAACTCTTGTCAGCGCCACATGCTGCAACGACGAGCATAATTGACATCAACAAAACTAAAGCACCAATTTTCTTCATAGTTCATTTCCCCCTTTGTTATTTCCCACTTAAATATAGCACAACCCCAATCAGATTGTTAGCCGTATTTCAAACATTCTTTCAACTGGTTATTTAGAGGAACTATGCAGAAATCAACGGTGCCTGTGCACGGTACATTTATGACAATTCAACTATTTGTATTTATATTCAAAAACAGGAAAGCGAAACACCGACGTGTTCGCTTTCCTGCTTTTAATATATGCAATTGTAGTGTATTGTCGGAATTGTTCTGGTGCCTGTGCGACAAACATTTATGACTATTTAATGAAACGAATAATTATACGATCAAACTCCTAGAAAAGATTATTCCATTAGCATTCACACATGCAAAATATACAATTGTGGTGAATAATCTGAGTAGTGTGGTGCACAGGCACCTCAATCTGGCACCTCAATCTTTAAACGGGTCGTATTCATTCGCGCCGGCCATGCAGACGCCTACTGGTTTCAATACGTGCAGTACATCGATCGTTTCCTTGTGCGCTTCCAGAACGTCGCGCAATTTGCGATAGACGAATGGACTTTCATCCGTTCCCCCGCCTCGGAGTTCCACGCCATATTTTTTGATGGCTTGATCCATCCGCTCCTGGGTGATTTTCCCGCCTCGTCGTGTGCGCGTTTTCCAGTTCATCCTGCCCGCCGCTTCTGTGCGACTCATGATCCTGCCTGCCCCGTGGACCGTGCTATAGAAGGCATCGGCGTTCGCTTCATTCTCTTTGCCACGTACAATGACTGAAATGTCGCCCATGCTCCCCCCAATAAAGCCCATTTGCCCTGGAGCCGAAGGGGTTGCTCCCTTTCGGACGACGATATACTCCTTGCCGAAGTGAGTTTCTTTCCATGCATAGTTATGGTGATTATGAACCTCGAACTCGGAAGTTGCACCTAAAATAGAAAGCACTTCATCCATCACATAATCCCTGCCCGCATATGCGTATTTCCCGCTCAACGTCATCGCACGATAATAAAGGTCCCCCAATTCGCTGTCCATATCAATCAATGTCGGCGCCTGCTCCATGCTTTCGCCTGGCGCGCGATCATCAAAATCCCGGCCGATTGCCAAGTTCAAAAATCCGCTTGCCGTCTTATGGCCAAACCCTCTGCTGCCAAAGTGATTGGCCACCCACACAGCTCCGGTCTCCTTCTCCACTAACAGATCGACGTAATGGTTCCCGGCTCCAACCGTCCCCAATTGGTCCTTCGCCAATTTCTTCAGTCGGTCGTGTTCCTGCTTGCCGATCTCCTGATACACTGCCCAATCGGGATCGTCGAACACTTCATGGTCCACCTTCTCCTTATTCTTCCGGCCAAAGCCGAACGAAATAGAAGACGCAATTTCATCCATGATACGAGGAATATCCTTTTCAATATCGGCCAACTTCAAATTGGTCCGGACCGCTTTATTTCCGCAGGCAATGTCATAACCGACACCGGACGGCGAAATCTGGCCGTCATACACGACCACGCCCCCGACCGGCTGACTATATCCGTAATGCCCATCAGCACATAGCACGCCGCCCGCCACTTGCCCTGTCCGCAAGCAATTTTTGAATTGACGCAACGTGTTATCATCATGCACGCCAAAGATTTTCTTCTTCATGAATGCACTCGCCCTTTCTACTTCTCTTTCTGTTATTGTTTCATAATTCATCACTCCTATCCAGGTTGAAGTGTTTCGGTGCTACGCTTTTATGACTATTTTAATTCAGCCAGCAAGGAGTATATTGACAGTTCCTAAAATTGAATATACAATTGGTAATACTATACACCATGAAATATAGCTCTCATCTTCCAGAATTATTTCTTGGAGGCGGGAGTTTTTTTGTTGAATGAATAAGAAAGGGGGATTGATCTAGCATGGACTTAGAAGTTGTAAGGAATTTCTATGATGAAACAGTACAGTATGAGTGGGAACGACTCGAACGTCACAAAGTTGAATTTGAACTTACCAAACGATTCCTAAATCGTTATATCAAGCCTAAAGATAAAGTATTAGACCTCGGTGGTGGTCCAGGCAAGTATTCTTTATATCTTGCTGAAAATGGTTGCGATGTGACATTAGCTGATCTATCGCAAAACAATGTAGAGTTTGCAATAAATAAAGCCGAAGAATTTGGTCTCCCGCTTAAGGGCATACAAGCAGATAGTCGCGATTTATCCGAATTCGAAGATAATCTATTTGATTTTGTTCTATGCATGGGCCCGATGTATCACCTTAAAAGCGAAAACGATAGAATCAAAACAATTAAAGAATGTTTGAAAAAGCTAAAGCCAAATGGGATTATCTTCGTGTCCTTCATCTCCTCTTATTCGTTTGTTTGGGACTACCTCATACGTAATCCTGAATTTATTTTAGATAATGAGCGAAAAGCACAACTAAACAAAATAGTGGAAGAAGAGGATTTTGCGGGAGAAGGGTTTTCAGACAACTTTTTCATATCACCTAAAAATGTACTTCCATTCTTCAACCAATTCAACCTTAAAAAACTGCATTTAATTAACATCGAAAGTTTTTTATATCTTCGCGAGCCAGAACTGCTCAAGCACCAACCCGAAGTGATCAACGCTTGGTTGGATTTGGCTGAACAGGTATGTGAACGGGAGGATTTACTTAGTTTCGCTGAACATATAATGTATATAGGTAAAAAAACCGATTAACTACTTGGTAATTGGTGTCGTGATGGAATTGAATGTAGAATCACAAACAGGGCGCCCCGTCAGCGGGATGCCCTGTCTTTTTTCAATCGAGATCGTCCTCTTCCCAAGGATCGATGTCCGCGTAGATTTTATACCCATTCTCCCAGTGTCTCTTGATCCACTGAATCGCCTGCACCATCTCTTCACCATGAGCAGCGGCTTTCTCCTCCAGTTTCTGTGCCTCCTGCAGTTTTAAGGCGCACCAAGCAGGATCCGGGAAAGCTTCAAACCATTCCTTATCATCCTCTTCAAGCGGATCTGTATGGCACATGCCGTCATCTACCGGCAACATTTTCGGCCAATCCATTTCGAGCCCGACATCTTCCATCAATTGACGGAGGTCAAGGCCGAATGTGAAAGGAAAAGTATACTCCGCCACATCATCCTCCTCATTCGGGAACTGAAGTCTGTATTCTTTAGGATTTACCTCTTTGAACAGCTTTTGAAAAAGCGATTCTTTGCGTGTCGTGTCTTTGATTGTGAAGTTTCTTATGGCCATTAATCTGACCTTATCCGCATATTGCTCAGTTGTGCGATTCGGGTATTCTTCAGCCATGATGGCTCTCCCTTTATCCAATTCCTGCTGTTCTGAAGCTGTCAGTTTTGACCGCAATTCCTTTTTACGAAGGTCCGGAACCTGGAATTGTAGCCTTCGTGATTCTTCTAGATTCATTATGTATGCCTCCCATTGTTCAATTTGACTATGACTATCTCATCTACTTATTCGACATATCGCATGAAAGTCCTTTGTACGCGCGCCGTCAGTCAATCAAGAAAATCCCCTCGCCAATACTGCGCAGAGGGGAGTAAACGCTTTATTGTTTCAGGAAATCAATTTCGATTTCATTTTTCCGCGGCTCACGTTTAAACAGATAATCCCCATTCCGGATGGAGATAAGTACTTCTGCACGTTCGCGAATTGCTTCATAAGCATCTTGTGCATCCAACACGATAAAGTTAGCTGGTTTTCCTACTTCGATTCCATACTCATCGTTCACTCTCATAACGTTAGCACCGTTATATGTAATCAAATCGAGCGCTTTATTGATTTCATCAATATGCGTGTAGTGCGCTAAATGGATGCCGTTGTCGAGAATGTTCATCATATTTCCATTCCCTAACGGATACCAGTAATCCGCGATGGAGTCTTGAGCAAACGCCACGTTATTTCCATTCGCCAATAACTCTTTGACTCGAGTTAAGCCGCGGCGTTTCGGATAGCTGTCGCCGCGTCCTTGTAAGTGAGCATTCTCAGTCGGACAAGAAATAAAGTTGATTTTTGATTCTCTAAATAAACCTAACATCTTATTGGCATAACTGTTTTCTACAGAACCGAAGCTCGTTGTATGACTTGCTGTAGTGTATTCACCATAATCTTTTTCCATCACAAGCGCATTCAACACTTCTAAAAACCGGCTATTCGGATCGTCGTTTTCATCACAGTGAATATCAATCATCACGTCGTATTTTATTGCCATATCGACAATACGCTTCAATGATTCCACGCCATGCTCATAAGAGATTTCAAAATGAGGGATCCCTCCTGCGACGTCAGCCCCCATTTTAAGCGCCTCTTCCATCAACTGCTCCGCACCTTTATAGCGGAAGAATCCTTCTTGAGGAAATGCGACAAGTTGTAAAGTCACGATATCTTTTAATTCCTCGCGAAGTTTAAGTAAAGCTTTCATGCCTGTCAAGTTAGGGTCCGTAATATCGACATGCGTACGAATAAACTGAACCCCTTTGCTCACTTCTTTTTGAATTCCTTTTATCGCACGCTCACGCACGAGCTCTTCCGTCAGGGATTTCTTATTATCACTCCAACGCTGGATGCCTTCGAACAACGTCCCAGACACATTTGCATTCCCTTCGCCCAGTCCTGAAAAGATGTAATCCAAGTGCAAATGAGGATCCACATAAGGCGGCAGAACTAAACGGCCCTCTAAGTCAATCACTTCATCAGCATTTCCTAAATCATTGCCTATCGCTTTGAATTTTTTATCTTCTATTAAAATTTCATGAGATTCCGGATCACCATATATAGTCGCGTTAATAAACTTTTTCATCTATCACCACTCCTTTACAATACTCCCTCTAGCTTATCAAAAAAATTGTGTCGGTGCCTGTGTAACACACATTTATGACAATTCGTACTGCTGATAGATTTATGCACTCGTACTTCATGCAAACAGCATATAATCAACAATCATCCAATTCAATTATACAATTGTAGTTCATAATCTGAATTGTGTGCTGCACAGGCACCGCTCGTTTATACCGGCCCAATTCTTCAAATCGACCTTAGGTAAAACAGTCCACCGTTGATGATTTCGACTCGGATTTTGGTTTTATATTGCTCTTCGATCGCTTTTTTCTCGCTCTCGTATGTTTCGGGCTTATCTTCAATTCCTTCGTAGAAATAATCCAACACGCGAATGTCCCGTTGTTGCCGTACTTGCGCCTCTTCCGCCCATGTATGATCGTCTTGCTTTATTTGATTTTCAATTACCGCGTCCAATCGTTCCAAGGCGCGGAGGGGTTTAATCGTATACGGCAAGTGGAATGTGTTTGCGGATATCGCACTCTCCAGATCCAGACCGCTGATTGATTCCTGAAAACCGTTGATAATCATCCCGGTCATCAAGTTAATGCCCAGTGAATAAAGGGTTTCCTGTGTCCGGTGGCTGGAATACGTTATTTTATAATTTACCCCTAGCCAAGGCGTCAAGATGATCTGCGCAGGAACTTGAGCCGCAGGCGGTTTCTCATACATCTGCACGAATGAACCAAGCTCATTCGTCACTCGGAACAATTGACTGAGGCGGGGGGATCCGTAATGGACGACCTCCCCAGCAACGCTCTCAGTCAGCCTGTTTTTATCGGTGATCAATGTCAGTTGGGCAGGGTTCGGCTCGGCTCCCGTGCTCTCTACATACTTCCAATAAAACGGTCGATTCATTATTTTTTTATCCATCTCAATCGTTAATTGAACGTTTACGAAATGCTCATTCTCACGCAAGATGGGGCAATTGTTCTCAATGAAGAACCGTCGTACGTATTGATGAATTTGCTGCGGGTACATGTGCAACCTCCTTGCATCTAAATAGACATTTTATATGCGGTTAAAATATCATCCAACTCACCGACGACTTTTTCAAAGACGCCGATTTTCACATTCAGCAGCTCCAATATATGGTCCTCAATTGTATGTTTGATAGCCAAATTGTATATATTAACATCATGCTCTTGCCCTAACCGATGTACACGGCCAATCCGCTGCTCCAATTTCATCGGGTTCCACGGCAAATCATAATTGATCACATGATGGCAAAATTGAAGGTTGATCCCTTCACTTCCAGATTCCGTGGCAATTAATACTTGCGCCTTTTCCTTGAACAATTGCTTCATCCACTCACGTTTACTCTTGCTGAATTGCCCATTAAACGGGACGCTGACAATGCCCTTTTCATATAAATAATTCATTAAAAAAGTTTGGCTCGCCCGGTACTCCGTGAAAATAATGATCTTTTCTTCGTTCGCTTGCGTAATGATTTCATACGCCTTTTCCGCTTTCGTGTTGACTTGAAGTGCAACTAACTTCCGAAGCAATTCCTCTGTATAAGCAACTTCATCCGGCTGCGTACACTTTTGGCACATTTCATTCAACGTCAAGTAGGCCGCTTCTTTACTGCTGCAAATCTCCTTTTGCAATGTGATCATCGAGAATGCGCTCGAAAAGACAGAGGACACGTTTTTCAGCTCTGAAATCATGTCGTACACTTCTTTTTCCTCATCGCTGAACTCCAGCGGAATGATCTGTACACGACGGCTCGTCCATTCGATGCCCGTATCATGCCTTGAATTTCTCACCATCACTTGGTTGATCAATTCCTTCAGGAACTCATCCTCTTCCACATTATGCTTGCTCGCTGAAAAAACAGATTGGAATGTCTCGAAATTGCCGAGATGCCCTGGTTTTAATAAAGAAATCAAATTGAACAGCTCAAACACATCATTTTGAATCGGTGTAGCTGTTAACAGCAGGCAGAACTTTTTCTTCAGGTTTTGCACGAACTCATAGTTTTTCGTTTTCGGGTTCTTTAATTTATGTGCCTCGTCGATGATAATTAAATCAAAATCCTGGTCATAAAGGTTTTCCTTATGAGGACTCCTTTTCGCCATATCGATGCTGGCAATGACGATATTGCAGTAGTTTAAATCATAGGCTTTTTTATACTGAATCACTGGTATATGAAATTTTTGATTCAGTTCCTCGATCCATTGATTCACCAGTGATGCAGGAACGAGGATCAGCGCTTTTTTGACAAGGCCACGAATGAGATATTCTTTCAGAATCAACCCGGCTTGAATCGTCTTCCCGAGACCTACTTCGTCCGCAAGAATCGCTTTCCCGTTCATCCGCTCGATGACCGTCTCCGCCGCCTCCAACTGATGAGGAAAAGGCTTCAGTTCAGGTAAATATTTTGGGCATTGAAGGCCGTCGAAGTCTGTAATCAATTTCGCTTTTTCAACGTCATAGCACATCTTATACAACGTCCAATTATCCCAAGCTCTGCGATTCTCCAACCGTTCAACAAAGCCCTCTTTCCAATCGGACGACCATTCTATTTGCATAAACATCCCCTCATCCGATATTTTCTTGTTAGATTGTCCAAAAACGGATTTCCTATGTGTATGACGGAGCCAACACTGCTTTTTTGGCAATCAAATTCCCAACGAATTATTGTTTATTGCAAAATACTCCTTTATACTCAACAGGAAACGTCTGAATTTTTAAAACGACTGAGGGGGAAGTAAACTTGAAACTAGGAGCATTCTCTGTAAGTTTGAACGTGAAAGACATCCACGCATCGAAGGCATTTTACGAAAACCTTGGATTCCATTCGTTCGGAGGGGACATAAATCAGAACTGGCTCATCATGAAAAATGAAGAGAAGATTATCGGTCTCTTCCAAGGAATGTTCGAAAAAAACATTCTTACATTTAATCCTGGTTGGAATCAACACGCCGAAAACCTCGATTCATTTACGGATGTCAGAGACCTTCAAAAGGAACTGAAAGAGAAAGGGGTTCAACTGCTGACCGAGGCGGATGAAGAAAGTGACGGTGTTGCGCATTTCACACTTGAAGATCCCGATGGCAATTTAATTCTTGTTGACCAACATGTGAATCGTCCTTGAGATATCCCCCTTCCAATGCCTTTGGCGGCTAAGAAGGGGATTTTTTTCTTTTAACCCTTGAAACCATTTGTCCTCTTTTCCGTATAGTAAACTAGCGCATAATTAATTGTGAAATTCCATGGCTTTTTTTAATAGAATGAAACAATCGATAAGGAAGGTGGTGTCGGAATGGGCTTTTCTCCGGTCGACGATTTTATGTTTAGTGCTATGCCGATTTTCGGCTTCATCGTTTTCGCTCTCGTCATAGGTATATTCATTTTTGTAATTGTAAAAGGCATTAGCCAATGGTCCTCAAATAACAATTCACCGCGCTTGACTGTCCCGGCGCAGGTGAAAACGAAGCGTACAAATACAAGTGGCGGCAGCGGCGATTCCTCTGCACACACGAGTTACTACGTCACGTTCCAAGTGGAAAGCGGAGACCGGATGGAACTGCAAATGCCCGGGAAAGAGTACGGCATGTTAGCTGAAGGCGACCTCGGCATCCTCACCTTTCAAGGCACGCGGTACTTGGGATTTGAACGAAAAGGCACGGCCGACTGAAAAAGATCCATCCTTTCGAGTTTCGAACTCTAGGATGGTTTTTTTATTCCGCTTGCACTCTAATTTGTTACCTTCTACTCATTATTCGATTTTTCCAACAGTTTTATAAATATAATATTGATTATTTTCTGTTACTTTGTTACGTTGTACAATATGGCATGTTGGAAGTCTTCTAAACTAGTCAGGGTTGATATGGGGATCAGCTCATGTAAGCTTCAGCATGGCGTACATTTTGTGGCAAAGGGGATGAAGGAATGACAGTGAAGATGAAGAAAGCGGACACGCCCGATAATCGGAAGGGGAAACTGATAACAGACGGTCAGCTCGACTATGAGCGGCTCATCGAAACGGATGAGTTCAAGCAGCTTGTGAAAAAGAAGAAGCACTTTTTCAGGCCATATGTCATCGCTTTTTTTGCAATCTATTTAATGCTTCCGATTTTGACGGGGTATACGTCAATCCTTGAAGCGCGGGCAATCGGCTGGATGACGTGGACATGGGTCTATGCTTTTGGAATGTTTGTCATGGTGTGGGTGCTTACACAAATTTATGTAAAAAAGGCTAGATCATTCGATAAAGACGTCGAGCAATTGCTCGGAAAACACGTTCGGAAATAAGGGGGGGAATGAATTATGAGTTTTTGGTCCTATTCAATCTTTTTTGCAGTTATCGCTTTGACGCTTTACATCACCTATTGGGCTGCTAAACAGACTCGCACGGCGAGTGAGTTTTATACGGCCGGCGGTTCGTTGACAGGATGGCAGAACGGAATGGCCATTGCGGGGGACTATTTATCAGCTGCCTCATTCCTAGGGATTGCCGGAGCCATTTCACTGAACGGCTTTGACGGCTTCTATTACAGCGTCGGCTGGTTGACAGCTTATCTCGTCGTTTTGTTTTTAATCGCGGAACCGCTTCGGAATCTTGGGAAGTACACGATGGCCGATATGATCGGTTCACGTTTCGGAGCAAAGAAAGTCCGTGGGGCTGCTGCACTTAATACGATTACGATCGTCCTTTTCTATATGCTAGCACAGCTGGTCGGCGCAGGTGCGCTCATCAAGTTGCTCTTCGGCATCGAATACTGGATTTCAGTTCTTATTGTCGGTGTGATGATGTTGGTCTATGTTTTATTCGGTGGAATGACTGCTACGAGCTGGGTGCAGATCATCAAGGCGATTTTGCTCATGGTCGGGACAATCGTCATTTCGTTCCTCGTTCTTATGAAATTCAATTTTAATTTCGTTGGCATGTTCGATGTCATGCGGACGGCGACGGTACATGGAGAGTCGTATCTCCATTCCGGTGTTGTCTATAAAGATCCGATCGGGCTCATTTCAGTACTTCTCGCACTCGTTCTCGGAACTGCGGGATTGCCGCACATCCTTATGCGCTTCTTTACGGTTAAAGACGCGAAAACAGCGCGTTCTTCGGTCGTTTACGCAGTGTGGATTATCGGGATTTTCTACGTTATGACGATTTTCCTTGGGTTCGGTGCCGCAAAATTCGTCGGCAGGGACGCAATCATCGCAGAAAACTCGGCGGGCAATATGGCCGCTCCAATGCTAGCAGGGGTACTCGGTGGGGATCCGCTTGAATCGTTCGTCGCAGCCGTTGCATTCGCTACGATTCTAGCAGTCGTTGCAGGGCTCGTGCTCTCCGGCGCATCGGCAATCGCACATGACATTTACGCGGAAATCATTAAAAAAGGCAAAGTGACGGAAAAACAGCAAGTGTTTGCAGCCCGGATGGCAGCAATCGGTGTCTCTTTCGTTTCCATCTTGCTTGCACTCGGATCGGAGAAGCTCAATGTCGCGTTCCTCGTCTCGCTCGCATTCTGTATCGCCGCGTCAGCGAACGTTCCGACAATCCTGTTCACGATTTACTGGCGAAAATTCAATACGACAGGTGCAGTTGCTTCCATGCTGACAGGGCTTATTACTGCCCTCGTCCTTGTCGCGGTCAGCCCGAATATCATCAATCCGGTTGAAGGCGCTGCATTCTTCGTAGGCGAACCGCTCTTCCCGTTCGTCAATCCGGCAATCATCTCCATCCCGGCCGGATTCATTGCTGCCGTCGTCGGCACATATATCGGAGCGAAACGCCACGAAGCTGCGGAAGTCGCTTATGCGGAAGTCCGTTTCAAAGCGGAAACTGGCTATCGCGGTGCGGAAGGATAAGGTCTGAATGTAATAAAATAGGAAAAGCCCTCGGAACCGAGAAATCGTTTCCGGGGGCTTTGTTGTAGTTTTCAAGAATGCGCTACGCCTTCCCTTTTCATCTCTGTCATTTGGTAAGGGTCGAGTAAGCGATTCAACTCGTCAAGTGTGAGAACATTGTAACGCAGGCAAAGCTCTTTGAGCGGGACGCCTGTTTCGAACGATTCACGTGCAATTTTTGATGACATTTCATAACCGATATATGGCGTGAGCGCCGTGATCGTGCCGAGGCTTTTTTCTACATAGTCCTGCATTTGAGCGACGTTCGCTGTGATTCCGCTGATGCAGTACTTGCGGAACACTTCGATACCGTTGTTCATGACCGTCAATGATTGCAATAAATTATAGACTAGTACTGGCTCCATGACATTCAATTCAAATTGGCCCGCTTCGGAAGCGAGGCTGATCGTATGATCGTTGCCGATGACTTGGAAGGCGATCTGGTTCATCACTTCCGCCATGACCGGATTCACTTTCCCTGGCATGATCGATGAACCTGGCTGCCTTGCCGGGAGATTGATTTCATTCAGGCCGGCTTTTGGACCTGACGCCATGAGCCGTAGATCATTAGCCATTTTCGAAAGATTGATCATACAAATCTTCAATGCTGAAGACAGTTCTGTATACACATCCGTGTTCTGCGTAGAATCGATCAGGTTACTAGCAGACTTCAATGACAAGCCGCTGATTGTGCGGAGCTGTTCCACTGCAGTTTCGATGTATTGCGCATTTGCATTCAGTCCAGTGCCGATTGCCGTCGCGCCCATATTGATTTCAGACAGATGCACTCTCGTCCTGCCAATCCGTTCAATATCGCGTTCGATGACACTTCGGTATGCACTGAATTCCTGGCCCAAGCGGATGGGAACAGCATCCTGCAGATGAGTTCTTCCCATCTTGATGACTCCATCGAATTCCTGCTCCTTCGTCTTCAGCTCGTCCACAAATCGCTCAAGCGTTTCCACCAGCTGATTGACCATTTGCTGTGTCGCAATCTTAATCGCCGTCGGGAATGCATCATTTGTCGACTGGGACATGTTAACGTGGTTGTTCGGACTGATGAAGCCGTAATCCCCTTTTTCACGTCCCATGATTTCAAGCGCACGGTTCGCGATCACTTCATTCGCATTCATGTTGAATGATGTGCCTGCCCCCCCTTGAATCGGATCGACGATGAACTGATCCATCAACGTCCCCTCAATCACTTCGTCCGCAGCTTCAACGATGGCAAGCCCTACATCCTTGGGCAAGTCATTGACGAGCACATTCGAAATGGCTGCCGCTTTTTTCACAATCCCAATTGCGCGAATCAATTCGGGGTGCATATGCTCTTTCGTAATTGGAAAGTTTTCAGTCGCTCGTATCGTTTGAATCCCGTAATACGCATGTTCGGGAACTTCTTTTTCCCCTAAAAAATCCTTTTCGATTCTTCCGGATAATAAATTCATTTGTCCCTTTTCCTCTCATTATGTATATCGCCAATAAGGCGTACGCTGAATAATCCCGAAGCAGAAATACTTTGCTTGGCATTATGTCCATCGTACGCTTTTTATTATAGGAATGCTATCGTTATTTCTCATCAATCCTCATCGTTTTATCACGGTACTTTCAACTGGTAAGATTGCCAAATATTTTCTTTGTGGGCCGATTTGTGTCACGATATTGAGAATGAAGGAGTGTGATTCGATGATACGTTTTGACGGTGTAACAAAATCATATGACAATCAAACACTTGTCGTTGATTCAATCAATTTAGAGATTGCCAAAGGGGAATTTCTCGTACTGATCGGGCCGAGCGGATGCGGTAAGACGACTACGTTGAAAATGATCAATCGCCTCATTCCACTGACGGACGGGACGATATGGATCGCCGGCAGGAAGGTCAGTGAATACGCAATCCATGAATTGCGGTGGCAGATCGGATATGTGTTGCAGCAAATCGCATTGTTCCCGCATATGACGATCGAGGAAAACATCGCAATCGTTCCTGAACTTAAGAATTGGAATAAAAACCGGATCCAAGCCCGCGTGACGGAACTTCTCGAAATGGTAGGACTCGATCCAACTACATACCGGCACCGGAAGCCTCATGAACTATCCGGCGGCCAACAGCAGCGGGTCGGCGTCGTCCGGGCCCTTGCCGCAGACCCTGACATCATCTTAATGGATGAACCGTTCAGCGCACTTGATCCGATCAGCAGGGGAAAGTTGCAGGATGATTTGGTGCAGTTGCAACGGTCCATTCAGAAAACGATCGTTTTCGTCACACACGATATTCAAGAAGCTTTGAAGCTTGCAGACCGTATTTGCATCATGAAGAATGGCAAAATTGAACAGCTTGGCACTCCGGAGGAAATTACGTTAACCCCTGCCACACCATTCGTCCGCAAATTCATCCAAAGCGACAGCCTGAAACCGTTCGTTATAGCCGAGCATCTGGAGCCGATGACGTCAGATACGGACCGATTGCCTCTATTGTCTTTCAATGCCGGGTGGGATGAAGTGCTGCATGCATTAGCTCAATCAGATCGGGCCGTCATCAAGCAAGAAGACGAACTGATCGGCACCATTTCAAGACAAACGGTCATCGCCTATTTGGCACACGGGCAGGAAGGAGGACATGTAGCGCATGGGTGACTTCGTAAACGTTTTTCAAGATCGGAAAGGCGAATTGGCTTTGGCGTTGTTGGAGCATATCCAAATCTCGCTCATCGCACTCTTCTTTGCTATTCTCATAGCTATCCCGGTCGGCGTCTATTTGACAACCCGGCAGCGGATTGCAGAAACAGTCATCGGGACAAGCGCCGTGCTGCAGACCATTCCGTCGCTCGCATTGCTCGGGCTGCTGATCCCATTGTTCGGCATCGGCAAGATCCCTGCCATCATCGCACTCGTTGCATATGCATTGCTGCCGATCTTGCGCAACACGTATACAGGCATCAAGGGAATCGACCCTTCCTTGATCGATGCGGCGACAGCGATGGGGATGAACCGACGGAAGCGTCTAACGAAAGTCGAACTGCCTCTAGCCATGCCTGTCATTATGGCGGGCATCCGGACATCGATGGTGCTGATCGTAGGAACCGCCACTCTTGCTGCCTTGATTGGCGCTGGCGGTCTCGGCGATCTCATCCTTCTCGGCATCGACCGGAACAGCCCTTCCCTAATCGTTCTCGGCGCAATCCCTGCAGCACTTCTCGCCCTGTCATTCGACTTGTTGCTGAGAAAATTCGAGGGGCTATCGTTCCGACGGGCTTCCATTGCACTGATGGCATTTTTGGTCGCTACCACACTCATGATCGTCCTGCCCCTCTTGCCTACTAAGAACGACAAGCAGCTTGTCATCGGTGCCAAATTAGGGGCGGAACCTGAACTATTAATTAACATGTACAAGCTCCTGATCGAAGAAGAGACGGACCTGTCCGTCGAACTGAAACCGGGACTTGGCAAAACATCATTCGTCTTCAACGCCTTGCAATCAGGGAGCATCGACATCTATCCTGAATTCACAGGGACGGCACTGTCGGAATTCTTGAAAGAGGCGGCCGTCAGCAATGACCGGAACGAAGTATACGCGCAGGCACGGAAAGGACTAGACGAACAATTCGACCTCGTCCTCCTGCCGCCGATGGAATATAACAATACCTACACGCTTGCGGTATCCAAAACGTTCGCAGAGCAGTACGACGTACAAACAATCTCCGACCTCGCTGCGATTCAAAATGCCGTAAAAGCCGGATTCACCCTTGAATTCAACGACCGCGAAGACGGCTACCGAGGCATCCGAAGCCTGTACGGAATCGACTTCCCTTCCGTCCAGACGATGGAGCCGAAACTGCGCTACCAGGCAATCGAATCAGGGGATATCAACCTCATGGATGCCTATTCGACGGACAGTGAACTGCAACAATATGAACTCACCGTCTTACAAGATGACAAGGAGCTGTTCCCGCCATATCAAGGGGCCCCTCTCCTGCGGAAAGAAACCCTCGAGACGTATCCGGAACTTGAGGAGGTGCTCAACCGGCTCGCGGGCAAAGTGACCGACGACGAGATGAGGGACATGAACTACAAAGTAAACGCGGAAGGTGAAAAACCGGAGGACGTTGCACGCGCATTTTTACGGGATGCGGGTTTATTGGAATAAAGGAAGACATAAAACAGCGGGGGCAAATTTTTACCCCCGCTAATCTATATCTTCATCACCTATCGCCAATATGCTTCAACGCTTCCCGCCTGCTTAACGGTTTCAGCGTATGTTCTTCGACAAACTGCTTTACAATGACCGGATCGGTTTTCGCGTACTCCCTCAATACCCACCCAATTGCTTTCTGAATGAAGAACTCATTTGATTCCACATGCTGAAGAATGATTTCAACTAACAGCTCGGTATCCGTGTCCTTTTTGAACTTTAATTGATGCAGAATTGCGGAGCGGTTTGTCCACATATTATCTGATCGCGACCAGTCAAGCATCACTGATTTCCCGTATGCACGGTCCAATTTGACGACATGCCCGACAAGACTCGGTGCGATTGAGTCCACACTATCCCACCACGATTTTGATTCAATGAATTTCAATAGCTTCGGAAAATCGTCAGTCGTAAAGTGCTTCTTCATTTTATCGAGCAAAGCAATCGCAGCATACTGATATTCCCGCTCAGGTAATTCATATAGCTTCCAAGCCTCGTCAAAGAGCTCGTCAACTTCGGGCAACGCATATTCCCGGAATTGCTCACGTAACAGCTCTTTTCGCAACGGACTTTTAATCCCTAGGAAAGGAAAATGATGTTTCATATATGCTTTCATCGGC
Source organism: Sporosarcina luteola (assembly GCF_023715245.1). Classification (GTDB taxonomy): domain Bacteria; phylum Bacillota; class Bacilli; order Bacillales_A; family Planococcaceae; genus Sporosarcina; species Sporosarcina luteola_C. Next base: position 167,105 of record NZ_JAMBNV010000003.1, on the reverse strand, counting down.
TCCGCCTGCTCAACGTTCCGGCACATTTCGAACTTCTTGATAATTCCTTTATGACTCCATTGTTTTTTCACTGATGTCAACTCCACTCTTATCCTCGTTCAATCCAAAACCTACGAACGACATTGCCATGCGGTTCCGTGAAGCTCTCGTCCTCTACACCGCCATTTTTGATAATGACAGCGGCTGAACCGACATTGTCTGCATTGCATGTGACCAGCACAGACCGAATGCCCAGCAGATCCGTTTTCTTCAATGCTTCGGAAAGCAAATAGGTCGCATACCCCTTCCGCCGTTCTGCAGGGCGGATTCCGTAGCCGATGTGTCCGCCGATTTGGCGTAAAGAGTCATTCAAGCCATGCCGGATATTAACCATTCCTACGATCCGTTCGTTGTCATCGATGAGAAAATAATTCGTATTCAGCATCCGGTTGTCTAGCCCTGCTTCCTTTGCCGCCATTTCTTCCAAATACACTTCATAAGGAATGTCCGCTTGCAAATGAAAACTGCTAGGTGTCATTCGGTCATCATCCCACTCATTCATATATGTAATATGTTCTGTTTTCCACTTCAAGGACGGTCTCTCAAGCCGCATGTAAAGCCCCCCAAACATTTTTCTTCATCTTAATATTCTGTCATAATTGAAACCATTCGTCTACGTAATGCGTATAAAAAGTGTGAATGTTGTTGAAAGGAGTGAGAGGATGCATCGATGGAAACCAGGCATCGCGATCGTTTTCATTCTCGGCAGTCTGCTTGTTGCTGGGTGCTCAAAGCCTGAACCGCAGGATGAAAACATCGAAGTCATTAAGACTGTTTTGGAAATTGATTTGAATGCACCCGATGAAGAAGCAATCCGATTACAAGAAGAACCATACAAATCAAAAGAAGCCGAAGAGGCAGGCGAAGGATTTTTAGAGGAATATTATAAGTACCAAAAGGAAACCTACAAACCTTATTTTACGGAAAGTGGTTTCGAACAATTCGTTATGACGAATCAAGCCTTCATGTTCCACCGGAGAGCCGACCAACATGGCTATCAACTTGAAGTGAAAAATATCGAGGTGGAGCAAAATGAAGTGACACCGACGAATTATAACTTCACAGTTACGTTGGATTATGAAATGAAAGATGAAGATAAAAAGGAAATCGAGATGTCAGGCATAGCGATTGTCCGCGATGGGAAAGTCGCGAAGATCACGTACCATATAAGGAATCATGATGAGTTAAAGAACTTATTGTATGGTGAGCAGAAATAATAGATTAGGCACCCTTACAATCTCAATTTGTTCGGGTGCCTAAGCCATTATTGGGAAACGCGATCCTGCTTCAATATATATTCCTCCGATAGACAAGCAGCGATATTGTATTTAACAAAAGCGTACCAATTAGTAGAACTGTCGCGGCGACCACCACTCCCCGGATCGTATCCATAAGCGCAGCCCAATCTTCAATCTGTACGAGATGATAGTTGTAATAGATCTGGAGAATGAGTGAAATTGCACACGCACTCAAACTCATAATGGATAAAGCGGCCCGATGTTTAGTAGTTCGCATGAGACTCACAACCGGCAATAACCAAGCAATGAGACCAAGCACCAGGCTGCCGACATTCAGTAAACCGACCACCACTACTCCCCCTTTGTAGTTTCCCTCCTTTGTAATGACCTTCTTTCGACACGTAAGGTTCCATTAATGCTCGTGGTCTTCGATTTGCTCTTTCAAGATATTTAATAGCAGAAAACTATCGGCAGAGGTCCCTTGCTGGCACCCCTCCAACGTATAAATGAACAATTGCTGTCCTTCATCTTCCACCAGTTCCGTGCAGGACATGCTCATTTTCCGAGGATTGTCCCCTCGCTCCTTATTTTTCGACCGGTCGATTTTCAAATCGAATTCAGTTCCATCGAAAGATAAATTGTACAATGTCGGGTTTCCTTCAAGGGTGTAGTTGGTAATTCGGACGGAGGCTGCTTCATCCGCTTCGACACTTTCTAAGAAATGTTGGAATCGGTCAAAATTGAAAATGGGTCCGTTCATATTGATGACATCCCCATTTTTGACGGCTTTTTCACTATCGTACGAACAACCGGCTATTAGGCATAATCCAAGCAGCAAAAGGAAATACAACTTTTTCGGCATATGATCCCTCCAATGACGTACTTCGTGCTTCGCCTACACTATATGCGTCAACCGGGTTCCTTATCCCGTGATAATTTCTCTGTTTTACCATTTAAGCGAGTACCTTCATAAGTGACTTTGCCTAATGGCTGATCACTGTAATAATAGTAAAGAATTGAATTTTCGCCGACAGTTCTATTGAAATTAATCGTTCCTATGTTCGCGGAGTAGCCGATAATTTTATCAAAGGATTGCTTTTTATCCACTATCAAACTTACATATAGTTTTTCTCTTCCTTTAAATTGCAACTCCTGTTCTACTATTTCATGATCGCCGACAAACATTTCATCCGTGATTGACCAGCCCCAAAACCCCTTCGATACCGCGTATACTTTGAACCCTTCTTCATAAGGCCGAATGGCTAACTCTTTATTATTGCTGATACCATAACTGACACCTGCTTTTCCCTCTTTCCCATCCAACGCTGCATCGGCAGTCGAGTTTACTATGTATTCATCCCAAACCCAGATTTTGAACAAAACAAGCCCACTGATAAGCAGCAAAACTCGTATTTTCTTTTGCATGGCGGTCCCCTCTCTCAAATCTTATCCTAACACTCTTACTACGCCAAAATGCTGGAATTCCCTTGCTTCATTTTAAGTGTTTTCCATACAACTCGGTAGGTCAAAGATCACGAAATGACAATATATTCTGGGAAATGCGAATATTGCGGACGGAATGAGCCAGCTGTGCGGAGTTTTGAGCCACCATTTGCGGAGAAGAGAGCCACTTGGCTAATAATCAAACTAAACAGCCGTTGGAATCTCACCTCTCCAACTGTTTAGTTCTAAAATCTCTTATTTTCTAACTGCTTGTCAATTATATCAATGGCCCAACGAACGAGTTCATCCGGATCGATTACCTCATCCACAATTGATAGACAAGGAGGTAATAGTCTAGCTTCTACCTTTTTCATCACTTCTTCTGGGTGGGCCAGCCGACAAAACGCGGATATTATACGCTAACGATTATCAAAAACGTTCAGTCTTGTATTATTTTTTTTATGAACTTGTCGGAAAATAATATTGAATATGAATTCCATATTCAATATTAGTATACATAACACCCGTTATAAGAGTAAATAAATGGTGCCTTTGACGAGAAAGTATTGAATATAAAATTTATTCTAAAAAGGAGGATTATTGATAATAATGAAGAATTATATAAGTATCAAAATAAAGGGAGTGGTTTAGTTGAAAAAGCATTAATTGTTATTTTTAATCACAGCCTTATTAATTATTTTGGGGGGCATACCAATTAAAAGTGTTCAAGCGTCTGATGAAATCAGTTTACTATAGTTCCGTAGGGTCATTTATCAATCATATGTATAGTGATCTAGGTACTAACTATAGCAGGAACTTCTATGGGCCAATATGTCTCAGGATTACGCACGCATGTAAGGGAAAACTATACAGCCACCAAATGGGATGTATGGTCATATAGAGCCAATGGTTACTTTGAGCATTACAAAGACATGATTATGTCCGATAAGCCGGCTGGCTTACGATTTGATTTTTTTATTAGAGAAGGTACTTATGTGCCTTATCATTTTGTTGCTGGTATTGGATATGATGATAGAAGTGTGGCAAAGTTTGCAATTAAGGATCCAGATGCGGGATCAGGTACCATTTGGTTAAACTGGGACGATAACAGCAAGGATATGGCAATGGGATTAGTAAATTATATAAATTAAAGGAAGTTTGTAAATACTCAGCCCCTCTTCATAATTTAGGAGGGGTTTCTATTTTCTATCGCTTGTAGGTTTAACTAATCGTACCCGTTTCTATTAGTTCTTGAATGGCGTGGATTTTTGTTGGACATTAATAGAGGGGATCTCTGTTCCTATTGATTGTTGTCGATTGGAATTGCTGGATGGACTAAAAACGCCCACACGACATCACGATGATTCCTTAGACGGTCCAACAGATTACGAGCTGGTCTTTACGTCCATAATTAATGACCCATTCACAGAGAGGTAACATGCACAATTCTCCCCTCTCCTTGTCTACAGATTTTTAGATAGGCTAAGTAGTTATATAATATTTTTATAACCTAATAAGTAAAGCAAAGGAGGATTCGAGCATGAACTCTATATTTTTATTAATCATTTCAATTTATGCTTTTTTTATAGGGAATAAGTTTATTAAACCAAACTCTAAAAAATCCTTATTTACAACTTTTATTATTATTCTTATTACAAGTACATTATTATTCTTCCTTGTAGATATAGTTACTTTCAAGCCACGACCAAATAAAGCGGTTTCTGGTAATGGGAATATAGGTTTCATTGTTCTATACTTCCTAATTCCAATTTTTCTTATCCAATTATTTATATTAAGTAAAGGTATTTATCAAGGCTTTAAACGGCAACCACTATCTGAATTGATAAAACATATCATGTTTGGGATTGTTTTACTTGTAATGGGGACTATATTGCAAATAACATATGTTTCAAGTAAATTAAACGCTTTATCAAATCACCCGTATAATCCATTCGAAGAAGGATATAGAGGAAGTATCATTAATCAGTACACGAACACCTTGTTTTTCAATGGGAATATATATGGTATTTTTATTGCAGCAGTAGTTATTGGAACACTTTTAACTCTTAGGTTTAAAAGATGTAAAGACCACACTAAAATATAGATACCATAGTAAAGAACTCTCAGGGATATTCTCTTTTCCATAAAGGGGTACAGTATTTCCAAAATCCTCCTCCGATAACTAACCATAAAAATAACCTCCTGTATAGTAGGGTCATGCTAATTTGCATGCAACTTTAGTATACAAGAGGTTATTTTATATATAATGGCTCTTTGTCTCGCAAAAGGTGGCTCTATTCTCCGCAATCGGTGGCTCGAAACTCCGCACAAGCGGCTCAATTCATTCGCAATATTCAAAATGAACGATAAGTTCCGGGAAATGATTGATAACATCGTGCAAATGATCGATAATCTTAGGCAACTGATCGATAACTCTCTGGAAATGACCGATATCTTTTTCAGGCGCTAGTTTGCAATAAATTTCTAGCAATTTACTGTCATTTCAAGGTACAATAGTTAGAATGTTACATCTACTTGAGGGATGGTGAATTTGCATGTACAAATTGTATTGTCGCAGCTTTCAGGGTGTGATGAAAGTGTCTACTCTTTTTCTACCATGGCGGGAACCCCAGCTACTAGAAGGGGAAAATAGTTTAGCAGAGCTTCCGAGGTTGATTAAACGAGAAGGCATTGAAACGGTTTTGATTGTGAGTGATACAGGGATTGCCGCAACCGGATTAATGGATGGTTTCCTTGATGGAATGCGACGTGAAGGAATCACGTTTGCCATGTACGACAAAACGGTCCCGAATCCGACGATCGATAATATCGAGGAGGCGCTGCAACTATATAAAGCGAACGATTGCCAAGGTCTTGTCGCATTCGGCGGCGGATCGTCGATTGATTGTGCGAAAGGGGTCGGTGCACGCTTGGCCAGGCCAAGCAAAACCATTCCCCAAATGAAAGGCATTTTGAAGGTGAATAAAAAAATGCCGCCACTATTCGTAGTGCCTACGACGGCTGGAACCGGCAGTGAAGCGACACTCGCCTGCGTCGTTTCCAACAGTGAAACGCATGAGAAATATGCGCTCATGGACACCGCCCTCATTCCGCATTTCGCAGTGTTGGATCCGCTGCTCACCGTGAAACTTCCGAGGCATATCACGTCAACGACCGGAATGGACGCACTGACGCACGCGGTCGAAGCGTACATCGGCAAAAGCAATACGAAGCAGACGAGACAATGGAGCGTCGATGCCGTGAAGCTCATTTTCGAAAATCTATACGAAGCTTATTCCAATGGGGATAATATAGCCGCACGCACAAATATGCAAAAAGCCGCCTATCTCGCAGGAATGGCGTTCACTCGTGCCTATGTCGGCAATGTCCATGCTATCGCCCATACGCTGAGCGGATTTTACAACGTGCCGCATGGACTCGCCAATGCCGTCATCCTTCCTCATGTCCTTGACTATTACGGGGAATCTGTGCACGAGCCTTTGGCAGAGTTGGCTGATGCAGCCGGTGTTTGCGCAGCTTCCGAATCCACCAGGGAGAAGGCGATGAAATTCATTCAAGCAATTAAGGATTTGAATGAAGAGATGGACATCTCGGTGAATGTGGACTGCATTATCGACAGCGACATCCCGCTCATGGCGGAGCGCGCGATACAAGAAGCGAATCCGCTTTACCCGGTGCCGAAAATTTTATTGAAAGAGGATATGGATAAGCTGCTCCGGACGATCGGGGCGTGAGTTAGAAACACGAGTCCCCCGCAATGGGCATATACTGAGGCATCGAAGAAATGCGGAGGTTGCCTATGTATTATTCCTCTTTTCCTTATGGCTTCAATTCCCGGCAACAAGCTTTCATGCCGGTCCACCCAGGATATATGGCTATGCCCACTCCGACACCGCAAGGCGGAAGAAGCCCCTTTCCTCCGGTAAATACGCGGAAATTAAACGAGTCGGCTAAACGATTCAAGCAAGTGATGAATGAAGCGAATCTTTTCATCGGTACGCTGACAGCTTCAGATGATTTCGCCCGCAGGCTCATGGACGCCGCACAGCGTTCGGACCAACAAGAAGTTGAGCGGCTCGTCCGCTCGACAGGTGTAACCATTAAATACAATCTGTCCTACACACCCTCCGGCATCCAGATCGACTTCTCGAACAGCGACGCCCAAAGCAGCTGCTGCACGCTGCGGATGGCGCTGGGTTGGTGAATAAAAGAAAGGTAGTCAAGAAGCGACGGCTCCAATTGATGGAGAGAAAATATAGCATTCGGGGACGCAATTCGCATATGAATTGTGTCTCCTTTTCTGTTGATGTATCAATGTTCAAGTAAATCTCACCACAATTGTTAAGCCAAGCAACAACAGTACCTAAATTTATGTCCCTCTGCTACTTACACAGCTACTATACTTGTTAATTGGTAGGTGGAATGGCTCCTTGAATAGAATTCTAAAGTAATTGAAATTATTGAAGAGCGCAAGGGATATTGTGCTAAAATAGAGTTATAAGAAGACGGCTTATTCAACAAATGCATCCTTTAGTTGAATAGGTAATTCATTCTTGAGAGAATGCTTATGAAAAAAATACGTACACTTTCATCTTTTTTACTGTTGATTGCTCTGATAGTAAGTGGGTGTGATTCAAAAAGCAGGGACGGAGAACCTCTTGACATTAAGTTCGGTTATGTCGGGGATTTATTCAACTATAAGGATGCTTATGTTGGGGATAACAGTGCAGTAGGGAATATCGTAAGTCGATTAAAGAATGCAGAACAGTTTACAAGATTTGAACTGAAAACAGATGAGGAGCCATATGGCATCATTTTGAATTACAGCCTTGAAGAATCGGAACAGGATTATAAAGATATTGTTGTTTATAATGCTACATTTTTATTCACCTTACTTCAGAATGCAGATTGGGTCAGGTTTAATTTTGAGAACGAAGAATACACAATTACCAAAGATAAACTAAAAACTTGGTATGGAGAAGATTTTACAGGATTGCAAAGTGAGGATGAAGTAAAAACGTTAATACAAAAACATTCGGATGATGAAAATAAAGTAGACGAGTTATTTAATTAACAGGCGCGATTTCACAAGTTTGATCATAAAGAAGACCACCTAAATTAGTAACGGGTTCGGTTGATGGGGAGAAAAGTCCAATTAACAACGTAACTAACAGGCTAATCAGCATTTATTTCAACAGTGAAATAGATATATAAAAAACAAGTAAAAACGCTCAAATCTGAGCGTTTATTTGCGAAATATTTTACTTTCCTTATTGAGCTAAAGCACCCGTAATTTAAAGATCATAATGAAGATTAATATTCAAATCAATTAGAGAAGATGAAACTTCATAATAAACAGTAATTACTCTCCTAAACCTTCTAAATGTTTTAGGTCGTGTAAATCAGGTGTAACCCACCCTCGTTGGGTAATATCACTTTTATTACGGGCGAAATATTTATATTCCACTAGTGGTTCGGTATCAAATATTACGCCTATATAATATGGATTCAGGTGTTTATAGCCGTCCTCACGATGAGGCACTATCCTATATTCCCACGTTTCCCCAGGGTACTGTTCTTCCAAATGCATCTGAATATAACCTACTTTTTTTTTCAATTTGTATATCAATCCAATCTGGACGTACAAAATAAAAAATACCAAAAGACACCAAAAATAATATAGCCAATCCCTGAATAACTTTTCTCCATTTTCCTTTCAAAATAAGAGAAACTAATAGAATAACAAGTAAAATCCCACCGACTATGATCAATTCAATTAGTTCAGCTGGATGCAATGAATACCCCCCTTTTTTTTTGAAACAGTTAGAGTTTGTTCTTCAGCTAACCTGCCTTGTTAGTTGAAGAAAAAAGAGCCGTTGTCTTAGCAGCCACGATCTTCAAGTAAAGCACCCGTTACTTTAAGTACATTCCTTCACAAACTCAAAAGTCAGTTGAATAAGAAAAAAGTGCATTCCCAGTTGTTGAAGTAATGCACCTTTTTGAAGAAACACTTAATTTTCTTACTTCTCAACCTAATAGCAAATTGCTAATCTTGATTCTCCAAATCATATGATCGTACCCTTTGTCCCAATAATCCTTTAACAAATAATTAGGGTCCCCAAATTTCTTTTTCCAGATTTTTTGTGCATTAATATATCCACTATCTAAACAAAATTCTTCTATGCCTTTACTCTGTAAAGTAAAATACATCTTATTCAATAGCAAATTACCTATCCCCATTCTCTGGTAGTCCGGCTGAACAAATAATGTACCTACCTCATTTAGCTCTTTAAAAGCGTTGTTTGTACAATCACATATGAGATCACTTGCTGGACCATATTCAATTGAACCAATAATTTTATCACCATCTAAAGCAATCAGGAAATATCGTTTCTCTCCATTGCTTTCAAAATCACTTTGTAAATATTTTTCCTTAACTTTGACTTCATCATTAATATCCTTCAACTTCTTGCCTAAACCTTCTTTATTAAAAGTATCAGTAATCACTATTTTAAAAAATGAATTTAACTCTTTAATGTCCTCAATTTTTGGCCTTCTTATCTCCACTTTAAGCACTCAAAACTCTTCCTCTCTCCCATTCACTTCAACACCATACTTAAACTATCCTACTTCAAGTAAAGCACCCGTTAGTGAAGAATATTTTTATTGAAGTCCATATTTTAGTATCTGTTCTCTAATTACCTCATTGCCGAATGTGAACCATAATAAAAGCAAGAAAACTATAACTCCCATCACAAGACTAAACAATGCAAAGTATTTATTTTCCTTCTTTATTAAGGGATATAGAACAATTAACAACGTACCAAAAGCAAGGGTAATTACAACCGAAAGTTGTCCTGTTAGTGTTTCGAAAACCATAATAACACCTCCAAATAACGAAATATTTTCAACAGTACTTATTGATGCATTATTGAACTAACCTGCACCGTTAGTTCTATATGTATGAGTCCCAGCAGATCAACGATCTTCAAGTGAAGCACTCGTTAGTAAAGACATTGTTAATTTTGCACCTCAATATTATCAGCACCCGCTTGACTAGGGCTTCTTTGCTCTTATCGTTTTTAGTAAAGAATCGATTTCTTGATAAGCCCCCATTATCCAATCCCCCATTTAGTACCATTTCTTATTCGTCTATCAGCTCTTCGATTCGTTCTTTGGAAATTGAAAAAGGAGTTGCAAGAAAAACCATAAAACCACCTATTATATATACGAAGACACTAAGTCCCAAGTTTGGATGTGCCGGTGTGAAGCGCAGCGCAGACATAATGACAATCCCTACGATAATCATGATGGCGAGGGCTTTCGGCCACTTTACGAGTTGCTTCGTTTTGCCGGGATTCACAAAAACTGAAGCAATCCGCTCTTTCCATAAATGACTCACTATGAATAAAAACACTGTAACGACCAGGAAAGGCCAAAAAGCTACCGAACCATATACCGCCCTAACAAAAGGCATCATTGCAAAAATAGATAGTCCGGTAAGTATCCAATACAACTGGAGGGAATTGTACCGCCTCGGTTCGCTTTTACTATAACGTCTCCACAATAGGAGGAGACGGAACATAATGAAAGCCTCCAATGATAAGTTGATGGGCAGCCAAAAAAAGAACTGTCCTTCCGGTACAGAGCTGGCCACTAACACAAACAAAAGATGCAGAAAAAATGTAAAGACAATAAGATTATCCGCTTTCACTGGTCTGTTAATTTCCTCTTTTAACGTCATCGGGTCTACTCCTCTTTCAAGACAAGATATGTAGGTAAGCTTGACTTGTAATTTCAAGGTGATGGGGTTCTTTTCCGAGTAGTCTTTTATCAAATGTAGATTTATGGTCAATGGATACTACGTCAAATTCGATGTGTCCCCAAATGCAGTATTTTTTTGTTTTCTCCCAATCAACTGAACCTGTTTAGGATTTTAGCGTTTTCTTTCTTTTATAGAACACGTAAATCGCATTACAAGCTACCACTAATGCAAAAACAGACAGATATCCTATCGCAAATGTTAGGTTCAGTTCACCGCTAACGACAAAGATTGCAATAAAAGTCCCAAGAAGTGCTGTCAGAACGATTTGAGTTAATCGCCATTCTGAATGTGATTGTTTCTTCATTTTATTACACCCCTTCATTCTCTATACAACACATACTGATTTCGTCTCAACTGGCCATTATCTTAAGTTGAGCACTACATGATATCCCAAGGGAAACGGAAAAACCTACTGATAGTTAGCTGCATAGTTTCCTTCTTCAAATATTTCCTTCGGACTTTTGGAAGTCCATTCTTCTACTGTCATATCAGGATGCAGATTCAAGTATGATCTCATCATTTTGTATCCTTCACTATAACCATATGAATTAGGAAGACCATTAGAGCCACCTATAATCATTTCATCATGAATGTCACGAGTAATAACATTCTCAAGATATGGTTCGATCTTGCTCCAATATTCTTTGTTATATCTTTCGTCAACCACATAATGACTATGGTTTAAATTCGGATACACTATGGATTCAAACATCACGGCCTGTCCTTCCACTATTAAATGATCTAATCCTGTCAGGGCATAATTTTCAGTATAATGTTTTCCCATCCAAACGCTATGATGATATTCATGAGACATACTTGTTCGATATCTTTGATCAGGCCTGCTGTGAAAGACGATAATTTTCCCTGATAAAAGTGTTAACATATCAGAAGGAATCCTTTCACTTTTAGGAAATACACATACTGTTGTTTTTTTATCTGATGAAAGTATGTCTGAGGATTTAACGAGTGATTCTTCAAATAATTCATTCAAATAATCTTTATTGATTGATTCAATTTGATTCCTAAAATTATCAAAATCACTTTCTCTTGGAACCCAATTAAGTACAGTGGCGGAATCTGCATATTGCGAGTCCTCAAAGCATGCTTCATACACAGGTTGTACAACTTCTTGTTGATATAATTTATAGAGAGATTCATCCGGATGATCTTTTACAGCTTCAAAGTAATTTTCATATAACAAATGAGCATGAATAATAGTAAACTCTTGCCCCGTATTGGGGTTGTTAAAAGAATAGGAAATATCTTGTTGGTCATTTTCCAAGTTAATATCTTCGTGTGGCTGCTCAATTTTCTTACAGGCAGATAACGTAAAAATGAGGAGCATACAAATTGAAAGTAAAACTTTATTTACACTTAAAAGTTTCATCTCTCTCTACTCTTCCTTTTCTTATTTAAAATAACCCCAAAAACAATAAGAACCATGGAAACTAATGATGCTGTCCAAATATTTATAGGGGTCATTAAACTTAAAACCAATATGAAAATCCCTAATAGGATTAACCCAATGCCCAATATATTTCCTCCCTCTCTCTTCTATTAAACGATCTGTTAAAGGATATTGTTGATTATTTAACTTATAATATGGAAATTACACATATAAAGTATACAACTAATGTTTTACTCATTGTTATCGTCTTTTTTCGACAGTTGAGAGATAAATTTATCCATTGAAATACCAACTAAAAACCAAAACAATATAGTTAAAACGTACTTCATTACTATTGAAATATTGGCAGGGTGTGTAAAGTTTTCAACAAACCAATGCGTTCCCATTATCCAAAAAGGTGGACTTGCAAGGAATAACAATATGGATTTGTCATCAAAACCCAATAAGTTGAAAAGGCATATACCGATAGCAATGATTGTAAGCCAAAAACTAAATTTCTTATATATCTTCATAAATCAACCTCGATTCATCTATCAAACAGAGCCTTAATAAAAACTAATAATATTGCCCACTCTTAGCAACAACTGCGGCCATTATTGAGTAATACAGAATATATTACAATAGCTACCAGTAATAACAGAATTATTATCCCTGTACCCTTCCAACCTAAACCACCGACCAAATCAGAAAGGTTACTTCCGTGAATACTGCTTGAAAGATGTTTTAATTCCTTTTGTCTTAGTCTCTCTCTTCTATCTTCGGGAGTTTCGTTATCTCTGCTCATTTTCTCACCCTTAAGAAGTTTTTCCGCATTCCGGTCCCTTTTTTTATCAGGTATATTTTCTAATCCCGCAAACGCTCCCGATTATGGAGTATTGCTATTAAAGTAGTGCACCGTTAGTTGATAAGAAACCTAAGTCAATAACATTGTTCTTGACTCGGATCAAATGTTCTAATTATCCTTTCGGATAATGGATTACCATTGGAAATGTAGCCACCGATAGGAAATTCTGTAGTGTTAATTTCATTTACCGGCTTTCCATCTTTGTCTACATAAAAAGCTTTTTCTTTGTGCCACCCTAAATCTGTAATAAACTTATATGTTGATGAAGTTAGAATATCTCCCTGTTTAGGCACTACAAATAGCAGCGTATCATCTACAATTTCCAGTTCTTTCTCGTTAGGCTGATTGAAATATATGTTAACACACCCTTTGAAGCCTTCAGGCAAATGATAAACAATAGTAGTGTCATTGGTTGGTTTGCTTATCCACCATACAAAAGCTACCGTCAAAACTAGACTACTCGATATCCATATTTTCTTACCCATATCATTACTCCAATCACTAATTAACAGCACAATCACGTAAAAACGATCCATTCAACAATCGCTTCCATTCATTCAATGCCAACCTGTCTTTTCAGTTCCGTCCAAATAATGGACTTTTACTTCAGGATCATAAGTAACAGGGGACTCTGAAAAGCAATACCATATTCGTCCCTGACTTGTTTCAATGATTGTTGCTTTGGCGAAGTCTTGGTCTTTGTATTTTATCTCAAGGGTCTCAATCAAAGGGTCGTTAATAACCCCGAATGTCAGTGATAGTAGTTCATTATCATCCGACATTTTCCTTGTTGGCTGTAAGTTACTAAACATGTGGGTCAGCATTCTATCCCCTTCGTTGAATTGCTTACTTCCTGTTCCAAACACCCACCGAAAACCAAGAAGTGTCTTCTCAATTGATGCTACTGATAAAACATCACCATGGCTGCCATAAAATACAATCAGGTGATCATTAAAATCGATAGTGTGGAAAACTTCATCAACTGGGACATTCGAATCTCTTATAGCTTCATCAAAATCCCTATAGCTCACTTTGTAGTAAGTGAAAATGGCGATCATAAGTAACAAAAACAAAACAGCCAATCTCGCTTTCATATACCATCCCCCAATAACTTTAGACCATAGAAACCCTATTAGTAAATACTAATACGATCTGACTAACCAAAAGTTTCGATGATTCTCAAAACAATATGAGAATCCAAAAAAAGACTGCCCCTGTACAAACATGGGACAGCCTTTGAACTCCTCATTTTCCCTTCAACAGTCGGAGTTTTTTATTACATACCTCGCAATTACTATAAGGGGTTCATCACCATCAAATTGGAATAGGCATATGAATACCGTAGGAGGTGAACTGCATGCCAAGCAACCCATTGCAGACGCTGCTGACACAAACACCGGAAGAAGGGTTTGCATTAGCGGTTAAGCTTGCACAAAAAGGGGTGGGAGTTACACAGCCTTCTGAGGAGATCAGAAAAATGCTGCGGCCGGTATATTCCAAGAATGCGGATAGCTTAATCGCAGTATCACAAGTCATCGCAATCCATTTCCAAACAATAGCTGCAGCCAACAACTACTGGAGGCCGTGGACGCCGCCATACTACTAAATTGTGTCGGTGCCTGTGCATGGTGCATTTATGACAATTCATTAAAAATAATAAAAATGCAATAGAGATCCAGTTAAACATTGAGTTCACTGGTTTCCCTATTGCATTTTATACAATTGTAGTGCATTATCTGAATTGTGTCTTACACAGGCACCTGTTAAAAAAACCTGCCAAGTTTATTCCTGATCAAACCACAGCAGTTCCTTGTCATTTTCGTCGCCATTATAATTGATCAATATTTCTTCGCCGGCTTTTATATCTGTGTATGCAAAGAAGTCAAACGTATGCTTTTCAAAACTGATTTCATACGTTGCGTTCGGCTCATAGGAATGGTTGAATAACATTCCGTACCCAAGAAGGATCGCGGTATGATTAATGCCATATTCAAAGGCATAATCAGACAACAACGTTTTCTCAATGTGGGGATGCTGTTCGTTCGGATATGCAATGACGGGTGCTTCATGGACCATCGTTCCTTTGGCGATATCACATGTGGCAAATACCCCTCTATTGAATTCACCGTCACTCAGTGAAGATGTTTTTACTTCTATCATGCTGTTCACCTACTCACTTGTAAAATGTACTTTCTTACTATAACATGTATTGACGCAGTGAGTGGTTTTATTCACTCTTGAAAAATAAAGTGGCAAAGTCATCACAAATAGGCACAAAAAAAGACCCTACATGGTAGGGTCTTTTTCATGCAATCATTAAGCTTTTTGAACGTTTGTAGCTTGTAGGCCACGTTGTCCTTGTTCAATTTCAAATGTTACGCTTTGACCTTCGTCTAAAGATTTGAAACCGTCGCTTTGAATTGCTGAGAAGTGTACGAATACGTCTTCTCCACCTTCACGCTCGATGAATCCAAAACCTTTTTCTGCGTTAAACCACTTAACTGTACCTTGTTCCATAGTTATTGCCTCCTATGTGTGGATATCCACACAATATGTTACTATCTTTGTTCAAATGCTTTAGACGAATAACAAAATCTATTCTCAAAAAAGAACAAAAATAACTCTTCCTTAGATTAACAGACATATGAAGAAATAGCAAATAGTACGATTCTTATTTCAATAATGATATTGAAATCGTCTTATACCATGCATAGCAGGCGCCCGTACATTGTGCATTTATGACAATCATCAGGCACCTGCAGTTGATTTCTTAAAACGGACCCCAATCAATAATGACTCCGATTGAGAGGAAGATTATGCCGAGCACTGTCCAGATGAGCAGGAGCGGGAATACGAACCGGATCCATTTCGTCCAAGCTATCCCCGCAATGGCCAAGTTCGCCATCAAGATGCCGGATGTAGGCGTAATGACATTTGTAAAGCCGTCTCCCATTTTGTACGCCTGCACTGCCACTTGTCTCGGAATTTCCATCAAATCCGCAAGCGGTGTCATGATTGGCATAACGATGACTGCTTGTCCACTTCCCGAGGAAACAAGGATATTGAATAGTTCGTTGGCGATAAACATGACAATCGCGCCACTCACGCTAGTGAAAGGAGTCATTATATTGGCCATTCCTTGAACGATCGTATCCAGGATTTTTCCATTCTCGAGAACGACTACAATTGAGCGGGCCATCCCAATGATCATCGCTCCGTAGACAAGACCCTTTGCCCCTTCAAAAAATTCTTTCACAAGCCGATTAGGTGTCAAGCGGGCGATAACCGCCGTTCCGACTGCAATGATAATGAAAATGGCAGCCATCTGATTAAGGCTCCATTCGTATTTGAATACGCCGAATACATACAGTGCAATGCCTAGTACAAGCCATAGCAGAACGAGCTTATGTGTACCTGTTATTTGCACTTCTTCATTCAATTCATTCTTCTCTTCCAGCTTCGGGAACGGATTGTCCCCAAGTACACTCTTCGCCGGATCCTTTTTAATCCGCTTCACGTACCATGCGACGTAAAGAATTGTCGAAATCAAGACCGCAATATAGATAATCACCCGGTAGCCGATCCCAGAGAAGAGGGGCAATTGCGCAATTTGTTGCGCCGTCCCTGTCGTCAATGGATCTAGAAATGCGGTATTAAAGCCTGCGTAAGCACCGAGGTAGATGATTGACACCCCGACGATCGCGTCCAGTTTCATCGAACGCGCTAAAATAATTCCGATTGGAATAAAGGCGATTACCGCGTTTACAATAATGCCGAGCGTACCAAATATCGAGAACAAGACCATGACAATCGTGATTAAGACAATTTCCTTGTTCTTTGTTTTCTCGATTGTTTTTAATATGAGCGCATCAATTGCTCCTGTCGACTCGATGACTGCAAATGAGCCCCCGATGATTAACACTAAGAAAATCAGCGGCGCAGAAGCGATCATTCCATCTTGGATTGCCAGAAAAACATCCATCGGACTGACAGCTGATGACTCAATCTTCTCATAGCTTCCCGGAACGACGACGGTAACGCCATCAACCTCTTCCCTTTGAAATTCACCTGCAGGGATTATGTACGTCAAGATAGCCATAAGGACAAGTATCATGAATAGAATTACATATGCATCCGGTATGCCTAACGTTATCTTCTTTTTCTTCTCCACGCTGCCACTCCTTCCTGAATTATCTTTATATTGCGTTGACTATTCACATGATAAATCATATAATTTATTTTGACAAAACTAAATTATATGATTTATTACAAAAGAAAGACTGGTGTAGGCATGACTTACTACGACAAGACGAAAAACGAGTACGAAAATCTGACGCCGGGACTAAAGAAGGTCGCTGAAGTATTGCTGACAAACCCGATCCTGTTCGCGACGCATCCCGCAAAAAAAATTGCCCATGTGCTGGATGTAAGCGAAACGATGGTTGTACGCTTTTCCAAAGCGATCGGATATGACGGATTCGGCTCACTCCAGGCGGACGTCAAGCGCAACCTCTTGACAATCAAATCCCCCGGGAAGGTGTCTTCTGAAGACAAGCATCCGTTCCGCCGCATCATGGAAAGTGACAGCAATAACATCAACCAGATCGTCGACCATTTGGACTGGGTAATAGCAGAGAACATCGTGGACTCTTTACAGAAAGCAGAGAATATCCAAGTGGTCGGCTACTACCAATCTTTCGCGTATGCCCATTGGTTTGCGGTTCTTCTGAACAAGCTCCTTGGCAACACGCAGCTTTACCGGCCAGAAACGGATATCGGCATCTCGAAGCAAGGAAGCGGCCAATGTGTTGTCATTTTTTCGTACTACCGGTATGCACTCGGCACAATTCGGTTAGCGGAGGAAGCTCGGGATAAAGGCAATCAAGTCATCGTCATCACCGATTCCCGCTCTTCGCCGGTAGTGGAATATGCCGACCATGCGCTCGTCATACCGTTCGCCCAACGTTCCGTGCTGGAAAAAGGGCCGGTCACATTTTCGGTGTTGAATAGCCTTCTGCTCCATATTGCGCACCGAATCGATAAGTTGGATCTCATTAATCCGACGAACAATTATTACATCCAATGAACTAAAGGGGGATTAAGTATGAGCAATGCAACAAAGGAACTGGTAATGGAGACATTCAATCATTTGCATGCAAATCCGGAACTGAGCTGGGAAGAAGTGAATACGACCGCTTTTATTAGAAAGAAGTTGGAAGAAGCAGGCTGCACTGTGACTGTGTTTGACGACTGCACGGGTGTCGTCGGTGACATCGGAAACTTATCAGGGGACGTGCCGATCATTGCACTCCGAGCGGATATGGATGCATTGTGGCAGGAGGTCGATGGAGAAATGAAAGCAAATCATTCATGCGGCCACGATGCCCATATGACAATGGTGCTTGGAGTGTTGCAACGTGTGAAAGACAGAAAGGACATTTTGGATCAAATCGGCATCCGGTTCATTTTCCAGCCGGCTGAAGAAGTTGGCGCAGGGGCACTGAAACTTGTGGATAAAGGGGTCGTCGACAATGTCGATTTCTATTACGGCATCCATCTGCGGCCGTTCCAGGAGACTGAGAATGGCAAAGCCGCTCCTGCTATTGTTCATGGTGCGACGGGTACAATCGCCTTCGAAATCCGTGGAGATGATGCGCATGGAGCCCGTCCACATCTCACCCGTAACGCGGTTGAGATCGGAACCTATATCGTGAATGCCATTCATACGATCCATCTCGACCCGAATATTCCCCACTCCGCTAAAGTGACCCGTTTCCAAGCAGGTGGCAGGAGCACGAACATCATACCGGGGAGCGCCACACTTGCAGTCGATTTGCGTGCGCAACAGAACGAAGCGATGGATATTCTCGTGAAGAGGGTGCACGATGTTCTCGACTCCGCCCGTTCACTATTCAATGCAACGATCACTATTACTGAGGAGTATGGCATCGCTGCTGCTGTAGTCCATCCGGAAGCGGAAGCGATGGCGAGAAGCGCGATTGCGGCCGTATTAGGCGAAGAAAACACGGCAGATCCGATCATTACGCCGGGCGGTGACGATTTTCATTTTTATACGATCAAGAAACCGCACTTGAAAGCAACGATGGTCGGACTTGGATGCGATTTGAAGCCCGGATTACACCATCCGAACATGACATTCGAACGGGACGCCATGTTCAACGGCATCGATGTACTCACGAAGATTCTGGAATTACATTCGAAAGGGGAAAAATGAATGATGAAATCCATAACCATAAAAGAAGTTGTTCTCCATCATATCAACGTCTCTCTCACTGCACCGTTCACGACAAGCTTTGGTACGATGCAACATAAGGATGTCTGCTTAGTGGAAGTGATCGACGAATCCGGGATGTCAGGTTGGGGAGAAACCGTAACAAGCAACGAGCCCTATTACAACGAGGAAACAACAGCGACGACTGTGTATATGCTGAAGGAATTTCTCATCCCCCGATTGATTCACAAGGAAATCAAGCATGCTGAAGACGTACATGACATGCTGCAATTCGTCCGTCGCAATAACATTGCAAAATCCGCTATTGAAACAGCTATATGGGATGTATTTGCAAAGAAAAACGGAAAGTCCATCGCTGAACTTCTCGGTGGAACAAAGAATGAAATAGAGGTCGGGAAGAGCATCGGAATCCAAAAAGACCCGGACGCGCTGGTCGATAAGGTCCGCCAGTATGTAGATGAGGGCTTCCGCAAAATCAAAGTGAAAATCAAACCCGGCGCTGATCTTGATTATATTGCTGCAGTCCGCGAAGCGTTTCCCAATATTCCACTTATGGCAGACGCCAATTCCGCCTATACACTGGCTGATACCGACCGATTGAAAAAATTAGATCAATACAATCTGATCATGATTGAGCAGCCGCTCGCCCATGACGATATCATTGATCATGCCACTTTGCAGAAACAAATCAGTACGCCGATCTGTCTGGACGAAAGCATTCATTCATTGGAGGACACACGAAAGGCGATCGAGCTCGGCAGCTGTAAAATCATCAATATTAAGATCGGACGGGTCGGCGGACTGACGGAGTCGAAACGGATCCACGACCTGTGCAAAGCCAATGATATTCCGGTCTGGTGCGGGGGTATGCTCGAAACGGGTGTAGGACGTGCGCACAACATCCAATTGACGACACTCCAGAACTTCACGATACCAGGAGACACAGCGCCCTCCTCCCACTACTGGGAAGAAGACATTGTCACTCCGGAAATCACAATGGACCACGGCATCATCCTTGTCCCGTCCGGTAATGGAATAGGCTATGAAGTAGATCAGGAGAAACTGAAGAAGGTGCTGACAAGCAGGGAAACGATTACGTCCGCTGAATCTTCCCACCCGATCCCTTCCTAACAAAAACAACTACCTGCATGGGGGATGCCCCCCGTGCAGGTAGTTGTAATCTAATATGCGATTGGCAGATGATAACCCTTTGCCAAAAATACTTTCGCGGTTTTACTTCAGATAAAAAGACGAGCCATCTATCATTTCAACGTTTGCCCTATCTTTAATCTGTTTGATTAACGTAAAAAGAGCTTCATCCTTCTGTTTTGCCTCGATCATACAATCAATTTGCGGGACGGAACCTTTGATTTCATCTAGAAACCTGAAAAACATGTCCACATCCACGTAATCCGAATGGTGACGGAATTTGTCCTCGCTTTTCGGACTGGAAATATGCATTTTGATCGGCAGAGGGGACGCCTTCCATGTATCAACTACGCGGTCCCATTTATCTTCCCATGTTTTATCGCGATGAAAGGCCAGATGATGGTGATAATCAAACACAAGCGGAACACCCAGTTTCTCGCTGAGATAGAGCGTATCCTCGAGGGTGAAGGATGTATCATCATTTTCCAGCATAATCATCCGTTGAATGGGCAGCGGAACATCGCCCCACTGCTCCACAAAACGCTCTAATGATTTTTCAGTGTCTTTGTAATTGCCCCCGACATGGAGGACACAGCGATGAGTGGGATCTATCTTCATTCCTTTTAAGAGTAAATAATGCATCTTTAAGTTTTTTACCGAATTGATCAATACGTCTCGATTCGGGGAATTTAAAACGACAAAGTGGTCAGGATGAAAATCGACTCTCATCCCATGCTCTTTCACAAAGCCCCCAATTTCAGCCAGCTTCCCTTTCAGCGGCTGCATATAATCCCATCCGGCAAGCTCTGCATGGTCCGCTAACGGAATCAGTTTGGAGCTGAAACGATAAAAATGGACTTCATTAAAGTGGTTATGTTTTAGGATCCGATGTGTATTCTCCAAATTCTCCAGTGCAATCCGTTCCAATTTGCGGATTGCCGCTTCACGGTCTTCTTGTTTTTGGAACTGCGTAAACGTCATCGTTTTAGACGGGGAAGCATTTTTCAGTTCCATGCTCATCGCTACGAATCCCATTCGTACAATTGTCATATTGCACCTCAACTCATCCATAATTGAAAAGACATGAATAGTCTCCTCCCTGCCAAGGACAACTATACAGCGCTTCCGCAAACCCTTGTAAATTGTGTGGGAATTGTGTGGGTGCCTGTGCGTGGTGCATTTATGACAATTCATGTATTTTAATAAAAATACAACAGCAGTCCACCTAAACGCTAATACTACTGATTTCACAAATTACATTTATGCAATTGTAGTGTATTTACTGAATAGTGTCTTACACAGGCACCGTGCCCTCATTTTATAAAGGCACCTGTGTCTGTAGGCTCCACACACCGCTTTTCGTTAATTTATCAATATGGACTTCAATATCCCCACCTAAATAGACGGTCTCCCCTTTAATGGCAACGACCATTGCGAGGACGACGGGATCACTATTATTTTTTTGGTATACATCGCCGATTTTTGGTATATGGATCGGGAGTGGATGGTGTTCCTCCACCTTCGCCTGTGCGGTTGGTTCATTCCCGTCAGGCTGTGCCCGATCAATGATTGTTGCCCCCTCTTCCAGCCCCGGCACCATTACCCAATACTCGCTATGTCTGATTCCATTCGATCTATTGCTAATCACACCGTTCGCTTCTATTGATGATACAGTTTCAATCGCGTGAAGATGGTGATGGTCAATGGAGTCAGGTTTAGGATTGATGATTAAAATATAATCACCGACTTTTGCCCTCACTTCTTTGTGAAGCGTATAACGTTGATAATTGAACGTGAAACTATCCAAATGCTTCGGTCTATACAATGTAATTTCTCTTGCAGTTACGAGCTGCTGTTCCATATCTTCAAGCCGGATCAGATGCACGGATTTCCTGAAAAATGGGTTTACAGAGTACACTTTATGCAGTTTATTTTGATAATAAACAAATTGTCCTCTTCTAACGTTTAATAAATTCACTACGACCCCACCTTATATTTTTTCTAGTTTGTTGCTACGTTTCTCCGTTCACTCTTTTTGTTGTATGACTTTATAAAAGGATACGACCATTAAAATGATAATAAGGGAGAGAGGTAACGCCGATATGATAAGCATGTTTTGAAAGCCTTTAATGCCTCCGGAATACATGACAATGGCCGCCATTGCTGATAATGTGAGCCCCCAAATGATCTTGACAACATTCGAAGGATTCAGTTGTCCACCTGTACTGAACATGCCGAGTACAAATGTTGCCGAATCCGCAGACGTTATAAAAAATACGGCAATGACAAACACGGTAATCAAGGACAGGATCGTTCCAAGTGGATAATGCTCATACATGCCGAATGTCACCGTTTCTGTCACTAATGCGGACAGCTTGGCAATCCCGTTTTGCTCTAGATATAATGCCGAGCCGCCAAAAACGGCAAAGAAGATGAATGTCACAAGTGTCGGCGCAAGCAATACGCCTGCGACAAATTCTCTTATTGTCCGGCCTTTTGAAACACGTGCAATGAACATGCCTACAAATGGCGCCCAGGAAATCCACCATGCCCAATAGAAAATCGTCCATTCATTAATCCACTGTCGCTGATCGCCATTCAACGGCTTAAGCTCAAAACTCATTTCAATGAAGTTCCCTGCATATTTACCGATTGAAGTTGTAAATAGATTTAAAATATACATGGACGGGCCGACAATAAACAAGAGAAGTAACAGGATAAATCCAACGACAATATTGATGGTACTTAAGTATTTGATGCCCCGTCCAATACCCGACCATGCGGATAAGATAAATAATACCGTCGCGATGAGTAAAATGATCAACTGAAACCAAAACGTTTTAGGGGCGTCAAACAGATACGTCAACCCGCTATTAATTTGCGCTGAACCGAAACCGAGTGTGGATGCGACACCTACAACAGTCGCAAAAACTGCAAGCGTATCTACGATATGTCCAACTGTGCCCCGCATGATTTTCTTGCCGAACAACGGCTCAAGCGTCGCACTGATCAACCCGGGAGCGCCAACCCGAAATTTAAAGTAAGCGAGTACGAGTGCTACAATGCTGTACAGCCCCCAGCCATGAAGGCCCCAGTGAAACATCGCGTATTGAAGCGATTCAATGATTGCCTGATCAGACCCTGGTGTTGCATTCGGCGAACTGATGAAAGCATGCGAAATGGTTTCCGCTGTTGTAAAGAACACCAATCCAATGCCCATACCCGCGCTGAACAGCATGGCAAACCATGCAAGCAAACTAAATTCAGGCTTCTCATTTTGTTTTCCTAATGTAACTTTGCCAAAACGCGAAAACATAATATATATGCAAAAACTAATCATCGCAACAATGACAAATATGTAAAACCATGCAAAGTGATCATAAATAAATGTGGTTGCAACTACAGTCAAATCGTTCAAATTCGTCGGGGCAATTGAACCCCAAAGCACAATCGCTATACAAATAACGACTGCATACCAAAACACCCTAGTAATATGCAAAAAAAATTCCCCTCTCTCCAATTTCCACTACTCATACCTTCAAAGTATTTCATAAATCATATCAATGGTATCTCCCCCTCCATAGCATGAGAACCAGACTTCCCAGCTATACATTAAACACTATAAAACGAGCCGCCTATCCGATTTAGAAAATCGTCATAGACGGCTAACAAAGATTCAGCATTCAATTATACCCATTTAAAAAAACTTCAAACATTGTGTGGGTGAGCCGAAGCAGACGGAGAACCCTAGGAATAGCTTCAAAGGTTTCTGAAAAATCATCTGGGTTATTTGAGGGCCATATTTGATAGGTCAAAGGTCACAAAATGACAATAAAATTGTGAAATTGACCGATAACTCACTGGAAATGATCGATAACTCTTTTGAATTGATCGATAACTTCCCTGATATGACCGATAACTATCTAAAAGTGACCGATAAAAATCCTACACAGCCAAAATAGTATAAAACGAATCGTTTATCGCCCGCAATCCGTATAAGTAATGAACTGAAAATGCGAATGTACGAGGTGAGAACATGAAGAAAAAGAATTCTCGTTGGAAGACAGGGATAGCTATATGTCTAAGTGTAATTTGTCTAATCTGTGCAGGTTGTTCGAAGTCAAATGAACAAGATAAAATTAAGGAAACAGTCAAAACCGTCGTTGAACTGCAGATGAATGCACCTAATGAAAAAGCGATCTTCAAGAATTACTTCTCGGATAATATAGAGGACACGGAGAAAGGATTCGAACAATATAATGCGTATTTAAAGGAAACATACGCCCCTTACTTTACTGAAAGCACATTCGATTTATACACTCGAACGGGTGAGTTCGACATCTTCCATACAGTAGCCGACAGATACGGATATCAATTGAAGGTGAACGATGTCAACGTGGAGCAGAACGAAGTGACACCAACAAATTATAACTTCACCGTCGATCTTGATTATGTCAATAAAGACGGGGAGAAAACGGCGATTGAAATAACAGGCGTTGCCATTATGCGCGACAATAAAATCGCTAAAATGTCATACCTCGGCGACAAGCAATTATTGAGGAGTTTAATTAGCGGAGGGCTGGAGTAACTGCGGTGGCATAGCAAATAAAATAATCCATCCCTTATGAGCTTACACTCAAGGATGGATTATTTTTTTGCGGTTACGATACATGACCATCCAGTATACCTGCTAATTTCTCCTTCACCGCTTCAGACGTAACAATACAGCTGACTTCAGAGAACTTCGTTGTAATCCACAGTTCATACCCGCTATTCACTTCCGGGGAATACCCGTAAAAACGGTGGTTCTGATCAATTCCCTCGAAATGATACGATTGAATGTTCTTCCATGACACAAACCTGCCCCCACATAACACCCCGTTTTCCACAATCGCAAATAGATTCCAAACTTGATTGAAAGTGAATAATACAAGGAGAGGGATGACGGCGTAAGACAAATCCTTACTAGTGCTGAGTAGATCAAAAACTACAAGAATGAGTAGAAACAGTAGCGTGAGACCCAGCCATAGAAGACCGGTTTTTTGTTGATTAATAATCGGCAGCTCGACTGATTTTTTCGGCTGTATTCGAATCTCTTGCAAGTCTTCCTCCGTGACTGGGAAAATGACAGGTTGTTTCATTCTAATTAATAACCGGAAAATTCGGAAACAAAGAAACAAAAATAATATGCCCGTTATATTGATCATCTTTCATTTCCCCCAACTTGAGCAAACATTAGTTATCCCTCTACTAATTCTTTTGCGTCAATTTTACCATATAACACCATGGCGCATCCTTTAAATTTCTGAGTAATAGCAAAAACAACAACCATTCCCTCTCGAGCTCCGTTACTATTATGAAGAGGCGGTGATGACAATGGACCAGGGAGAATTGGAAGCGATCATGGATGCGCATGGTGAACACCTATTGAGGATGGCTTTCTTCTATTTGCGGGACCGTGAGATGGCGAAGGATATCGTCCAAGACGTGTTCATTTCCTTTTATACGTCAGCGAATTATGAGGAACGAGGGACACTGCGTGCGTATCTTACCAAGTTGACCGTCAACCGCTGCAAGGACCATCTGCGGAGCTGGTCATTCCGGAATTTGCTGTTCACGCAGGATTGGGTGGAAACGATACATATACAACAGGACCCTGTTATTTTGAATGAAGAGCGATCGGAACTCGCCATTACTATATTGAAGTTACCTATGAAGTACCGGGAAATTATCATTTTTTATTACTACGAAGAATACAAGATCAGGGAAATCGCCGCTTTTTTGGAGCTATCCGAAAACACGGTGAAGGCACGAATGGTGAAGGCGCGGAAGATATTGAAGGAAAAACTGAAAACCGGTGATTGGGAGGTGCTATCTAATGAATGAAGTGAAGAAGAGTCTAGATGCTGTGTCCGGAATTAATTCAGAAGATGTGGAAGATGTGAAACGAAGAGTCCTCTCCGGAAAACGTAGGCAAAAGAAAAGAAATCCCTTCCCAGTGGCAGCGACTGCCATTGTCGCCGCAACGGTCCTGTTTTTTGCATTCAACGTGCTGAAGGACGGTATCTCCACCGCGGATCAAGATGAATATGAAGTTAATGAATTAATTTATGATCACATGCTACGGTCAGAGTCGAACGGCAATGAAGAGGACGCCACGAACGAGACGAAGCAAGCGGTTTTGCGAAACATACTGCAAATTGACGCTTTAATTGATTATGCCAAAACGATGGGCTACTCGGAAGACATAGAAGCAATCGAAAAAACCGTGGCGGAACAGCGGGATACTTTTTATGCGGAACTGGACAAAGAAGATGAAGAGAAAAAGAAGACAATTCTCCAAACACAGGAAAGGAATTTCGGAATCTCCTATGACGAATATTTCAATGTAATTTTAAAATGGACTTACCGATATGACAAAGCCGAAGAATGGCTTGTTCGCCATCCACAGGAAAAACCTATAACAAAAGGTGAAGTGCTCGGTTCATTCCAGAATAAACACGAGCATGCCATTGCCAATTTCATGGAACAAAAGGCGATTCCCCCTTTCGATCTGTCCGTCAATTACGAAGAGCTTGAAGGGACAGTCGCCGCTATCGATGGTGAGCAAGTCCTTATCACGCAAGGATTCGTAGAGGACGCTCCATCGAAAAAGGAAAAGTTGATCATAAATGGAGCCGCCGACCGGTTTGTAATCCCTCACGCTTCAAACGAGATTTCGCCCGGCATGGACATCAGGATTGTTTACGACACTCTCTCCTACCCTGTTACTTCACGTGGCAGTTCATTACCTTACGAAAAGGTGACGGAGTGGGAAGTGCTTTCTACCAATACCGTGCGTGAATTCACACCTAAAAATCCAACGGGAGTTTCTGAAAAGGATATTGAAACGGCTTATGAAATGTGTGTGACCGCGCTGACGGACTATTATAAAGCTGTCTGGAATGGCTCTGATATTGACTTGGATTCATTCATTGAAAACGAAAACCTTAAGCAGTATATAAATAAGAAGGTTCAATCCGAACATGATCGATATGGAGGCTTTAATGATCCGGTGAAAGATGTTGAAATTGGGGATTGGGAAGCGAAAAATACTGAAGATGCGAATGGAGGTTTTCTCTATTTGCACGTACCTGTAATGGTCAATAAGGATGTAGGCGGTTATGGTGAAGCAACCGAATTTCTCGTCCGAAATGTCAACGGCAAGTTAGTCATCGTTGATTGGTATACGGGTGGAAAAGATACGTATGACTTTATCGTGCGTGGAGAGAATGAAACAATCGACAACCCGGATATTTGGAATGATCAGGAATGGGTAAAGAAATTTGATGGTTCGGCAGATTGATTTATGTCTAACCAAGCATATTCTCTATAGATATGGCCCGCGAAGGAAATCCTCCTCGTGGGCTTTGCTTATTTTATATGGACTATGGAAAATTCTTTTATTCAATAATATCTCTTCTATAGGTTGTACCAGTCACTCCTCTTGAATAGGATGCATAGACGCTATTTAAGGGAGGACTTTACATGAATTCGATAGCTGCCTATATCATTTTAGGCGTATCTTTAGCTGCGCCCATCGGACCTGTTAACGCTGCGCAGCTAAATACGGGTATTAAAAACGGTTTTTTTCATGCCTGGATTTTTGGTATTGGAGCGTTAACAGCCGATGTTTTGTATATGATCATGGTATATTTCGGAGTCGGACAAATTATCGAGTTCGCACTGGTAAAAATAATTCTTTGGTCATTTGGTTGTTTTGTTCTTTTATATACTGGAATCGAAAATTTAGTATCATTACATAAAATTGAACTAGAAATGAAATCAGGTAAAAAAAGCCTTCTTAGACGTTCCTTGTTAACTGGTTTTTTCATGTCGCTTTTGAATCCACTAACGATTCTATTTTGGCTGGGGATCTATGGTTCAGTTCTTGCACAATCTGCTGAAACCTATGCAGGGGATCAACTACTGATTTTTAGTATCGCCATTATAGTTGGTGTCCTTTTATGGGATACAATAATGGCCACTCTATCTAGTGGTGCCCGCAGATTATTATCCGTGAATCTTTTGAAGATGATCTCCGTTATTTCTTCCCTTTTTATGATTGGATTCGGAATATACTTCGGCATTCAGGCTTATCATGCATTATTTTGAGCCTCTTCTTTCTTCCACCTTTTCCGTAAAAACAGGACGACGATTCCAATTATCGTAATAAATAGTAAACTGACAAAAAAGCCAGGTCGACTTGTTTTATGAAAAAGTGCTCCACTTACGGCCGCAACGACAAGAATCATTCCGATCACTCTTTTTACTTTATCCGCAGTAGTCGGCTCGATTAATCTGTGATACATGGATAAAATGAGAATCCAATTATAAAGCAGCATTAATGCTGCAGCAGTCGTTATATATTCGTATACTTTATCAGGCAATAATAATGAGGTGACTATGGATAGAACAAGCCCGGTTGTCGTTAAAGCGATAGCAGGTAACGGCATTTTGAACTTCTTTTTCATTTGTTTACTAAATAGTTTAGGTGCATCCCCATCTTCAGATATTGTTTGAAGTACCGTGGTAACCGAAAAAAGAGCTCCAGACATCGTCGAAAAACCGGCAATAATAATTGCAGCCGTAAAGACATGCGGGAAAAACTCAATACCATTAAAACCTGATAAGGCCTCAACAAACGGGCTTTTGTTCTCCCTGAACTTATCATATGGCAATAGTAAAAGTGCTAAAGAAAGCGATGTAATGTAAATTACTCCGAGTAACCCCAACATGACTTTTCCCGATTTAGGAGCATCTTCCTTTTTCTTAAGATGGATGGCCATTACGCCCATTACTTCAATTCCACCATGAGCATAAAAGGCAAACAATAGAGCGCTCCAAAATCCGACGATACCGTTAGGGAAAAATCCTTTTACAGTTTGAGGAATTCCTGCTTTGGAATCGCCCTCAATTATCCCCGTCAACGCTAAAATGGCAATTACAATAAACATAAAAATAGCAGCAATTTTCATCACTGCAAATACGCTCTCTAATTTCCCAAACGCTTTAGTCCCAATAAAAAGAACAAGGAGGCCGCATACGGCATAAATCGATGCGAATATCCACAGTTTAATGTCAGGGAACCAAAACTTTGATAACAGTGAAATTGCAGTAAGCTGACTACCGATGATTAAAATCTCCGAACACCAATAGACCCAACCACTGCTAAACCCAGCCCAACGTCCATATGCTTTTTTGGCATACGTTCGAAATGACCCTTTCTGTGGATCTTTTGCGGACATTTTCGCTAGTGCTTCAAATACGATATAGGTTGCAGTTGCAGCCATGATAAAGGCCAGGATGACAGAAGGACCTGTCATTTTAATCGCAATACTTGATGCTAAGAAAAAACCTGTACCAATAATGCAGCCTACTCCAATTAGGGATAATTGCCACCAAGAAAGATTTGCTGCTTCATCCTTGCCTCCTGACGTTTTTTTCCCCATTACATACACCTCCACATAAAAGATAGCTTTCCACCAGAAAGTACATTTATGTGTTAGTGAAATGATGAAAGAAAGAACATTTTCAAGACAAAGATCAACCATGTTAGCTTATGTATATTGTTTACAACTGCCCAATAGAGGATATGGGTAACCAACTATATAGCTGAAGGGGCATACTACAATGACCAGCCAAAACGAAGACATCCTTACCTATTTTCAAAAACTTGATCGCAGCTTTTTCATGGATGAACTCAAAGAATTCGCCTATATGGACGAGGCCATTCCAATCGGGCATGAACAAACGATTTCCCAGCCATCCCTCGTACTTGAAATGACATTGGCCCTCGATTTGCAGCCCGGTTCAAAAGTGCTCGAAATCGGAACCGGATCCGGCTACCAAACCGCCCTGCTCGCCGCCTTCTCGGACTCCGTTTATACGATTGAACGAATCGCCGCCTTGCATGAACGGGCAAAGGAACGATTAGAAAAAGCCGGCTTCTCCAACATCCATTTCAAATTGGATGACGGCAGCACCGGTTGGGAAGAAAACGCTCCGTATGACCGGATTATGGTGACGGCCGCTGCTGCCCAAGTGCCAAACGAGCTCATCGACCAACTAGCACCCAGAGGTAAAATGATCATTCCAGTAGGTCCACCCCTTCTACAGGAGCTCTTGCTCTTGGAAAAAGATGAAGACGGAGAAATCAATACGACAGTGCTGGAGGAAGTGAGGTTTGTTCCGTTGAGGGGGAAGTATGAGTAGAGGTCATAACTTTATTAGACTTCTCTTTTGATTGTAATCGACATTTAGTGCACCACCTATTAGGTCCTTACTCACAAAATGACAATATAACTCGGGAAATGATCGATATATGTTGGGAAATAATCGATATCCTCCGCGAAATGATCGATAAACTACGGGAAATGAACGATAATCCGCAGGAAATGATCGATATAATTCTACCTGCTTCAATCCCAACTGCTCACCCACTCATTTCATTACAAAACAGCCCACGAAGGAGTTTTTTCCTCGTGGGCTTTACTCATTTAATATCTTTATGGATCAACACCGTTGCGATTTCAGGGAAGATCGAAAGAATAACCATGAAGACAAGCATGATGACGGCATACGGGATAACGCCTTTCACGATTTCACTGATGGTGTTTTCTTTGTTCAACCCTTTCAATACGAACAGGTTCAGTCCGACCGGCGGTGAGATGAGAGCCAGCTCCATATTGATGACCATGATAATAGCGAACCAGATCGGATCGAAACCGAGCGCCATGATGATCGGATAAAGGATTGGCAATGTGATAACCAGAATTGAAACAGTTTCCAAGAACATACCGAGAATCAACAGCACGATATTGATCAAGATGAAAATGATCCATGGTGAAATGTCTTGGGATGTTGCAAAATTGACGATGCCCTGTGGAATCTGAAGGATTGTCAGGATATAGCCCAATAGCATCGCACCGATGATGATAAATAGGATCATTGCATTCGTTTTAACAGTAGAAACTAGAATTTCCTTCATCGACGTCAAATTGATGTTCTTATAGACGAAAATTGCGATGACAAAGCTGAGCACAACGCC
This sequence comes from Sporosarcina luteola, assembly GCF_023715245.1. Taxonomy (GTDB): domain Bacteria; phylum Bacillota; class Bacilli; order Bacillales_A; family Planococcaceae; genus Sporosarcina; species Sporosarcina luteola_C. The sequence continues at coordinate 135,796 of NZ_JAMBNV010000003.1, read as the reverse complement.
GACAGCAGCTGCTTCCGTCGGTGTGAAAATACCAGTGTAGATCCCGCCGATGATAATGATTGGCAGCAACAATCCCCAAATCGCCTTGCGAGATGCCTCCATTCTCTCGCCCCAAGTCGCCGGTATGTCTTTAATATGGCGAGTTTGATACGCCGAGAAAATCATGAACGCGATTGTCAGGATTGCACCAGGTATAATTCCAGCAATGAAAAGCTTACCAACAGACTCTCCTGTCACTGAACCATAAATGATCATCGGAATACTTGGAGGAATTAAGATGCCAAGTGTTCCACCCGCAGCCAATAGCCCTAACACATGACGTTTGTTGTAACCCCTTCTCACCATTTCAGGCAGTGCGACAGAACCGACCGTAACAGCCGTTGCAACACTGGATCCTGAAATCGCTGAGAATACGGTACAGCAGAACAATGTCGCAATCGCTAGTCCGCCAGGGAAATGCCTGAACCATCTGCTGGCCATTTCATACAAATCCCGGCCGACCCCACTCACAACAAGCACTTGGCTCATCAATACATACATCGGCAAGGCAGTCAGCGAGAAATCATCTAATGACTTGTACGATATAATCGGAATCTGCATGAAGGCGAATGTACCTCCGTTAAAGAAATACATCCCTGCAACCGCCAGCAAACTGAGCGTAAAGGCGACAGGCAGTCCGATGAGGAGAAGAATTCCCAATCCACCCGTAAAAAATAAATTCATAGGTGTTCCCCTCCCTTATGGATGCCGCCATCTATAATCTGTAGTATGAAGGCGATGCATAGAAGAACGCCCCCGATCACGAGGAGGGATTCCGGAATATACATTGGAATCCTCAACAGTGATGCGGATGTGACTCCCAAGTTGAATGTCTTGATGACATGCAAGTAACTGTAAAGTGTGAAGATGATACTGAATACCAATCCGAGAGAATTCGTCAGGTATGCCAGTAAGGTTTTAATTCGATCATTAACATTATTAATCAATAAATCGACAGTAATATGCGAATAGGTCCGAACCGCATAGGCGCTACCTAAGAAACAGCTGCCAATGATCGCATAGATGGATAGCTCAGTCGCCCAAGAAGTCGGTTTATGGAAAAACGATCTTGACACAACTTCATAGAATGTCATAACGGTCGTGATCAAAATAAGCACACCCGCAATGTAAGCGCCCCATCTGATGAGCAGATCCATAACATTATAGACCTTTTTCAAAGCGGTTCCCCCCTCAAATCTAGTTATTTCAGCCTACCAAGTCTAAAAGTTCTTTCCCTAGGTCTCCGGCATTTTTCACGAATACGTCACGCACCGGTGCAGCCGCGTCTTTCCATACGTCCAACTCGTCTTCAGGTACGACGTAAACTTCCATTCCATTTTCTTCAAGTGCTTTAGCTGATTCACTATCTTCTTTTTCGGCTTGCTCACGGATCCACGTTTCCGTTTCAGCGGCCACTTCTGTTAGAAGGTCTTGAGTCTTCTCTGGAAGGCCATCCCAGTAGTCTTTATTGACAGCCAAAAGGAATTCAAGATAGGCATAGTTATTAATCGTCAAGTATTTCGTAACTTCATCATATTTACGTTGAAGCATCGCTGTCGTACCTGATGTTGCCCCATCCACTGTGTCACGTTGAAGGGCCATGTATACTTCCCCCCCACCCATGAAAACAGGTGAAGCCCCATATGCTTGAATTAATTCGGAAGGCAAATCTCCGATACTTCTGATTTTCAATCCTTTGAAGTCTTCAGGAGATTTTAACGGGCGCTTGTTATTGGCAAATTGAACATATCCATAGTCAGCGAACATCAGAACTTTCGCACCCTTTTCTTCCATTGCACCACGAAGTTTATCGCCGAATTCACCATTTACCGCTTCTCCTACTGCTGAATAATCATTGAATACATAAGGAACATCGAAAATCCCCATTGCCGGAACAGTGGACGCCCATAGAGTGGAAGAGTTCACACCCATTTCAACACCACCTGAAAGAATTGACTGGTTCATATCCTTATCGCTAAGTAATTGTCCTGCCGGAAACACTTGCACTTTCACTTTTCCATCGGATTTTTCGGTAACTTTTTTCGCGAATTCTTCGATACCAACCGAGATATGATGATCTTGAGGCAAGTTGTAGGCAAGACGGATTGTCGTTGCCTCATAGCCGTCCCCGCTATCAGCAGTAGCCTTATCATCCGTTTTTTCGTTGTTGCAGGCGGACAACACAACCACCCCAATAATTGATACAAACAAACCTAACAGCCATTTTTTCATCACTCATTCCCCTTTTCCCTTTGTTTTTCCACGTGGCGGATTCGCCCCAATGGATTTTTTGTTGATAGACTTGCCGCATAATCAGCGGCACCCAACAGTTTTTGAAAATCGATCCCTGTTGATATATTCATCCTTTCGAATAAATAAACGAGATCCTCTGTTGCCAAATTACCCGCGGCGCCCGGCGCAAATGGACAGCCGCCGATGCCACTTGCGGACGTTTCAAAAATTCTCACGCCTGCCTTGTAAGCCTCATATGCATTCGTCAACCCAAGTCCCCGCGTGTCATGCAAATGAATAGCTACTGGCGTGTCGCCTGCAATGGCGAGCACCTTCTTCATCAGACTGTCGACATGATCGGGTGTTGCAATTCCAATCGTATCCGCAATTCCAATCCGATCTACCCCCGCCTCTTTGACACGACGGACGAGCTCCAGCACTTTCTCTTCTTCGACATTTCCTTCATACGGACAGCCGAAGCTGACGGCGACTGAAAAACAAGTTTTGATGCCGTCTTTTTTCGCTTCCTTCAAAACCTTCAGGAACTGGGACATATTGTCCTCGATCGACATCCCGATGTTCTTTTCATTGAAAGTTTCAGTAGCTGCACTGACCCAATTCACTTCAGATAAACGATGTTTCCTTGCCCGTTCATACCCTTTCAGATTAGGAATCAATGCAATCGCTTCGAGATTTCCCTTATCGGAAAGAGCTTGGAGCAATTCGTTTGCATCCGCCATTTGAGGCACTTTCACCGGATGGACGAAGGAGGTCACTTCCACTTTATGAATCCCGGCAGCAATCAGTTTGTTTACCAGTTGCAATTTCCGCTCCACATCTACCGGTTTCGGTTCGTTTTGCAAACCATCGCGGGGGCTGACGTCAATGATCGTAACGCCTTCCATTCAAATGACCCCTTTCTCTTTCAGACGCTGGAACTCTTCTTCCGACAGGCCGAGGAGATCTGAATAGACCTCTTCATTGTGAGCTCCAAGAACCGGGCCAATCCAATCGATATCACCCGGTGTCCCCGATAGCTTCGGCACAATCCCGGGAACGGTCATCTTCACTCCGTCCTCCAATACGATTTCCTTCAGCATATCGCGCGCCTGATAATGTTCGTCATTCACGATGTCATTGATGCCGTAAATCGGACCTACCGGAACCGATGCTGCATCCAAGATCCGCCGAACTTCATCCATGGAGTGCTGCAACGTCCAGTCCTCTATCACGCCATCTATGAAGTCCGCGTGATCCGCACGGCCTTGGTTCGTTGCATATAGCGGATCATTCGCCAAATCCCCCCTGCCGATCGCTGTCATGAGTCGCTGGAAAATGCGATCTCCATTTCCGCCAATGACAATATGCTTTCCATCAGCACATTTGTAGGTGTTCGAAGGGGCTATGCCCGGCAACGTGCTTCCCGTTCGCTCCCTAACCAATCCTGTTAAATCATACTCCGGAAGAATGCCTTCCAGCAGGCTGAACACCGCTTCGTAGAGCGCGACGTCAACGACCTGCCCTTTCTTTTCCGGGTCCTCATCCCGTGCACGAAGTGTCATCAATGTTCCGATTACCGCATATAAGCCTGCAATCATATCACCGATCGCAATGCCTGCACGGACTGGCGGACGATCCGGATAGCCTGTCAAAAAACGTAGACCGCCAATCGCTTCTGCGACACTGCCAAATCCGGGTTTTTCCTTATAGGGACCCGTTTGTCCGTATCCCGATATACGGGTGAGGATAATCGATGGATTTACCTTCTGAAGTTCCTCATAGCCCAGCCCCCATCTCTCCAATGTGCCCGGCTTGAAATTTTCGAGAACAACATCCACCTTGCCAATCAATGACCTTACGATTTCCTGCCCTTCAGGTTCACGAAGATTGATGGTAACCGATTTCTTGTTCCTGCTTTGGACGTACCACCATACGGACGTATCCCCATGCATCACCCGCCAATTCCGTAGAGGATCGCCATTTGTAGGTTCCTCCACTTTAATCACTTCTGCTCCGAATTCAGCAAAAAGCTTACCTGCATACGGTGCTGCGACCAAATTGCCCAATTCCAATATTTTTACGCCTTCTAGAGGTTTTCGTTTGTTTAACACGGTTGGATTTCCCCCCTACTTAGCGGCCATTATCATGAATGATTGATAATCATGTTCGATATGCTGCCTCATTAATTCCCTAGCTTTATTCTGGTCCTGTTCAACAATCGCCTGATAGATTTTTTCGTGATCATCGTGTGCTTCTTGCGCATATCCTGGATTCTTTTCCAAAATCGCCTTTCTGTAAAAGCTGTTCACCCCCCGTAATTGCAGTGTCATCGTTTCGAGGAATGGATTTCGACTAGCATAGACAATCGATTCATGAAACTTGAAATTCACTTCCAGCAACCCTTTCAGATTGTTGGCATCGGCTTCTTTTCTCATGGTTTCTACATAGGATTCCATTAATGTAATCTCGTCCCGGCTTCTGCGTTGCGCGGCATAATAAGCTGCGAGCGATTCCATTTCCACCCTGATTTCGTAAAGATTCCGATAATCTTCCGTCGATGGATTGGCCACAGTCACTCCGCCAGTTGCATGCACGTCCAACAATCCGTCCTTCTCTAGCATCCTGACAGCTTCACGGATCGGGCTGCGGCTCACTTTCAACGTCTCAGAGATTTTCTCTTCGATCAGCCGCTCGCCCGGAGCGATTTCCCCCATGATGATTCCGTTTTTCAAATAGTCATAGACTTGTTCCTTCAAAGTCGTTTTCTTCACTACGAACTGCGACATTTTGTCCACCTCAATTCTCGTCGACAGTATACGGTATACTAAAGTCAGAATAGAACAATGTTTTCAATTTGTCAATTATATTTCTATATAATAAATAGTCTGTCACAACGAACAAATACAAGCCCCACTTTCTGTTTTCGTATGAAATAAAGTAGAACTGGAAAGAATGGGTATAAAAGTTGAGGAGTTGATTCTCTTGGTACATAAATATTATGAGGATAAAAAAGTATTTTGCTATATCTGTCGCAAAACCACCTTTTTCACCTACAGAGATTCCCATAATAATAGTGGAGTGGAAAGCCATTGCGGTGAATGTTCAGAGGTTTGGTTTGAGTGGCAAAACAGGGCTGTCGAAAGAGAGTTGGAAAAGTGGATTGACTATAATAGCAGCAGGCTTCCTCTCAAGAGATATCTCAGTTTGGAAAAATGATTTCACGTACCGATGCAACTTTGAAGTAAACAAAGAAAGCACATTATTTCGGATTTCCCTGAGTAAAACAGGTAGCCGAGATAATGTGCCATTGTTCTTTTATGTAGTCGCTAGTCTGACCGTTGTTTTATACAATAACTCAGTCCCGGCAGCAATATCTTCATAGGTTGAAAATTCCGCTGGATCATGACTGATGCCATCTTTAGATCGTACAAAAATCATTGCAATTTTACAGTCTTGTGCCATGGAGAGCGCATCGTGGAACGCCCCGCTCGTTAGTTCCGGAACGACTTCCAGACCCATCGCTTTACTCTCTTCACGCATAACGTCTAAAATATCTTCACTGCATGGCTCTGGAGAGATATTCGTATCTTCGTATATCGTATACTTCAGACCATTTTCTTGGGCGGTTTTGTCAATGTAATCACGTAATTGTGCTTCATATCGGTTGCGTCTGTCCAAGTTACTATCTCGTAAATCGATCGTAAAGATCACCCTATCCGGCACAATTGCTCTCGCGTTCGGATATATGGTTAAGTTGCCAACTGTGCCGACAGTCGGGGCATCTTGATCTTGCGTTACGATACCTTTCAATCCGGAAATTATTTCAGCTGCACCAACTAATGCGTCTTTCCGCAACTTCATTGGAACGGTACCGGCATGGCCCGCGGACCCAGTCAGTTCTACGGTTAGCCAGAGAGGCCCCGAGATTCCTGTAACGATTCCTACGGGAGCATTTGCTTCCTCTAACACAGGGCCTTGTTCAATATGCAATTCAATATACGTATCAATCGATCCTTTTGGATATTCTGAAGCAGTGAGCTTATCGGGATCAGCCCCAAACTCACGTAACGCTTCTCGCCTTGTCACCCCGTCTTTATCCGAACGTTCAAGTTCACCTTCATCTAATTGGCCGGTAATTCCCCTGGATCCGAATAATCCTTTATTAAAACGGAAGCCCTCTTCATCGCAAAAAGCCATAATTCCGATTGGCATTTCAGGCTGAATATTGTTTTCCTGCATCGTTTGGACAACTTCCAATCCGCCCAGAACACCGATTGGACCGTCAAATCGTCCACCGGAAGGCTGTGAGTCAATGTGTGAGCCAAGCATCAAAATGGGCGTATCCGGATTTTTCCCTTCCAGTCGGCCAATTAAATTCCCGAAGTCATCGACTCTCGTTTGTAAGCCGGCTTGTTCCATCCACCGCTTCACAAGTCCAATTCCTTCTTTATATTCCTTTGACAAAGCCAATCGACATACGCCAGTTTCACCAAACTTTCCAATTTTGGCGAGCTTATCAATATGTTCTTGCAATCGTTTTTGGTTGATTGTTAGTTTTTGTAGACTCGTATTCACCATTTATCATTTTCCCCCTTACCCGTGAGCCTTCTTATCCTTCGCTTTTTCCACGTTATAAATGACAGCGATTGAAATCGCAACACAAGAAGCAATTTTAATTAATGATGGGATTGGCGAGAAAAAGACCCCGATCCCGAGTAGTACCGCCATGACGCCGTACTTAGGCTTACTAAAGGCAAATTGACCTAACACTGCACCGAAAATAGCAGGCAGGACGAATACAAACGACGCTTGGATAGACTCAGGGATTAAGTTGACGATAAATGTTCCTCCCAAAACAGTTAAAATAATGACGATCGTATTCGTTAATGAAGCGAGGGCAATACCGAGCACGCCAGCTATTTCAGCTTTTTGCGTTCCAAGTTCAGCACCGACAGCCTTTTGGGCAGCCGATGAGCAAGGTACACATAGATTCGCAATATTTCCCGATAAAAAGGCGATATACGTTCCGCCTATCCCGAGAATCGGGAAGTACGTTACAGGTTCAACAATCCACAACACCCCGATAAACGCTGCATAACCTAGGAGTCCGGCAAAAATCGCTCCCCATCCCGGGTGTGCACCGAGTACGAACGACAAGTACATCGGTAATCCTACTGATGCAATCATTACTAATAAAATCGTTAAGCGACCCCAAAAGTGGGACTGTTCATGAAACCTCGTCATTGAACTACTAGCAGGCTCGGATTTTGCTTTGTTAGCTGTACGAACAACCTCTTGACTCATGCTCATTTTCATTCCTCCTTAACTATACAAAGTAATTTTCTAGGTAAGAGCAATGACCATCGTTCCGACAATCATTCCACAAACCATTGAAATTCCAAGTGACCATTCTCGCAGCCAACTTATATTTTTCTTTTCGGCAATCGACATACAGACAATCATGATTCCGAGTGAGGCGATTCCTGCGAAGAAAAAGCCCAACCCTTTAAGCATTTGTTCGCTTGCTAAATATCCGAATGCCCCAAGCATTGCCGCCAAGGAAATACTTGCCACCGCTTTTGGGTTTTTCCTACGAATTGCTTTCTCCGCTTTTCCAAGGGATTTTGTGAAAAGAAATGTGACGAGAAGCCAGCCCATCCCACCTAAACACATCGTCCAAACGACTGTCGCAAAGGCTTTTTCATTAAATCCAGCGCCCCCTAGCTCAACGCCGAAAGCTTTCGCACCAATATGAGCAGCCGCCGTTTCTGTTGCCGCGGATCCGATAATTCCGATTCGCATCATTGTAATAGGCGGACCAAGGAGTGCGATTAACGAAACGATGACAATGGCAATCCCAAATGAAGGGCCAAGTGAGCTAATAAAACCTGTCCTTATCGCTCTTGAGACCTCCGTAGGCGTTAATCCTGCATCAGGGGCAGCTTTTTTAGCAATGTTCATGAACATGATTGCTTGAAAAATCACGACACCCATTACGAAGAAAGCAACGATCCAGACGATATTGCTGCTAGCGATATTCATTACATTTCCCGGCATTTGCAATTCCCCTTCCTAGATTGTCTGATTCCATATCTAGAATGCAATCAAACATTTTTATATAGTAGGCCAAGTATTCGTCTCCATCAATGTTGGAGTTTCCTACTTGGCCAATAAAAATATTATTATTTGACTCTTCTGATTTCACAACTATACAGCAATGGCAAATTAGGTGCAAGGATATTTGGACATTATTAATTTTTTAATTACATGTAACCATTTTACGAACTTAGTTAGTTATTAGAACCTACGTTCCGTAATGAAAGTATTAAATGGGAGTTGCCTATATTGGTTATTTTGTGACAGTCCTTTGCGGTCCAGATCTTCTGCACACCATGAAAAAACACCGACCCATGACCGACGTTTTTTGTCGATAGGTTGGTGCTGGATGTAGATTAGTAAGTAAATCAGGCATTTGTACAATTTGAAATTGTTCGGGTATCTGGTGCCTATTTTTAATACAGATGCTATCCAATCCATTGCCACATGGCCAAACTGAGGCACCCCTTTACGTGCCCCGTCAACGTCTACATCGTTCACTTATTATCATAAGAAGCCCCAACCTCTTCTAAATGAAGGATTGGGGCTTCTTTAGTAGTAACTTACGCGATAGGTTGTTTTGGCGTGTAAAACTCTTCGGGAATCGGTCCGAACACTCTTCGGTGGTAGAGCATCGGGTCTTTCTCTTGATCAATTCGAATATCTGTAACTTCTCCAATCAAAACGGTATGATCGCCTGCCTCAATCGCTTTGAACGTCTTACATTCAAATACTCCGAATGCACCGTCAATAATCGGCAAGCCGTTTTCGGAAAGGTTCCACTCACAAGCAGCAAATCGATCTTCAACTTTACTCGCAAACGTTTTACAAAGCTCTTGTTGTTCACCTGCTAGAACGTGGACCGCAAATTTTCCACCCTCTGTGAACGCTTTCAGTGACGACACACGGTGATCAATGGACCATAGAAGCATGAGCGGATCTAAAGAGACAGAGGCGAATGAATTAACTGTCAACCCGACAGGCTTTCCGTCCTCATCGGTTGTTGTCACAATTGTCACCCCTGTTGGGTAATTCCCCATGATTTGTTTGAATAAATCCTGTTTTTCTGCTTTTTGCATGATTGATCTCTCCTTTTTAATTAGAATGCTATCTCCTGCTACTGTTACTTCTACTTACAACAAATTTGCAACCTTCCGTCGCGGCAAAGATACGAGGCTGTAGAGTATTGCCGTTACGATAATGGTTGGGTATACGGCACCTACAGAATTCCCCAATAATATAGAGTCACGGACCATTAAGAAAAAGACTACCCCGAATGCCCAGACAGCTACAGCTCTAATATTGACACCTTTTGAATACCAGTATTTCCCGCCCACTTTCTCAAATTCCTTTACATCATAGGAACGCTTTTGGACAAAGAAGTAGTCGGCAACCAAAATTCCCAACAATGCACTCAATACCATACCGATGTATTCTAAGAAGCCCATAAATGTATATAAGAAACTGGCCAAGTAAAGTGGAATGAGCATGGCAAACCCCGCCAATACAGTTACAAGCCAAATGGAATGAAGCGGCTTGATTTTCTTCGTTACGTTGGTAATTGAAATTCCCGCGGCCATCAGATTCACCACATTTGTTGTAATACATGCGACAACAATCAGCACCAATGCAAACCAACCAAGTCCAAGATTCGTCACAATTGAACTTGGATCCGAATTATCCGGATTAAATGTTCCTGTCGTAATCGCTGCACCAATGGTAGCGATTATGCCGATAAATGCAAACCACATGAGAGAAAGGCATGCTCCTAAAAGCGGTGCAACTGTTGCTGTTTTAGCGGACCTTGTATACCTCGTGAACTCAGCAATACCTAGAACCCAAGCTAAGCTGAAAGCAGCCATAATATCTATCGCTTTCCCAACCGGCATAATCGCATCCGCCGGTGCCTTCCAAGCCATGATGTCTGCAATTGAATGTGTTTTCAACACGACAACCGTAATCCAAATACCTAAAGCCAGAACTAACACGATTCCAATTCTTTCGACAATTTTAATTGAATTCCTTCCCAATGAAACGGCAGCTAAATTCAAAATGCTCATGAAGACAATGCCCAGAATCATCGGTCCCGCGCTACCTGGCTCACCATAAGCGGGCCAACCAAATAAACCTTTTAATATGAAACTCATGGATATGACGGCAATGAACGTATTAACGACCGCCCATCCTAAAAAAACGATGGTATTTAACACCGTTGGCAAAAGACTTCCCTTAATTCCAAAAGCCGGCCTTGTTAATGCCATTGTGGAAGTTCCAACTTTAAAGCCCATATAGCCAACAAGTGCCAGAACGAGATAAGCGATTGGATTAGAAATTAATGTGACTGTAATCGCTCCGGCAAATGCCATTCCAGCAACCGTTCCCCCAACGTACCAGGATGCATTATTCGAGTTGGCTCCAACCCATATTGCTATCATGTCAAAGAAACCTATATTTCTTTGGCTCATTGGAACTTCATCCGTCGCGTAATGTTCTACTGTAACGACATCTTGACCACCGTACGCTTGCTCCGTAACATCTACCCCAATGCTTGACACGTCCACTTTCTCCGCCGTTTTCAATCATTCTCCCCCTTTGTATTCAAAATCGTTGCAAAAAGCTCTTGCGATCAAGTAACTGTTAATTTCGCATAAGCATCTCGTAGCGTCTCCGGTGTAAATTGCAATTCATCAGGTCCCTCAGATGCCCAGACCCTATATTCTTCTCCCAATAGTTTGTTGCATAGTTGATCGGCATCAAAGATTTGTATGTCATATATCCAGTTTGCCATCATTAGCGTTGCCGCCATATGTGAACCTTCAGTAGTTGTACCGCATATATCCTTTACCAAGTTAACCTGGTAATCACGATAGTAAGCATCCATCGCTGTCGAAATTACACAGACATCTGTGAGGACGCCGCCAATAAGTAAATGCTTTACATTCAGACCCTTTAACAGTAAATCCAAACTGGATTCATGAAATCCGCTATACCTGTACTTATCAACGATGATATCACCGGGTTCGGGCTTCACTTCTTCCATTATTTCAATAGCCTCTGTACCGGTATGGTAGTAGAGCGGCTCTCCTTTTTCGTTCAACGGTTCCCTGTTTCCAAGTCCAATCGCATCTCCCCTATTTAAATGCCGTGTGTAAATGGTAGGGATTTTCTTTTGACGGCATATCTCAATCAGACTTGCTGTTTTACTAATGATCGTTTCCATTCCAACGACATCTGAAGTACCACCTTCTTTTTGGAGATCAATTAAGAGTAGTGCCGTATTCTCTCCATTCATTCGCCAGCCTCCTTTCAAGATCATTTCACCGAGGTGAATCTACCATGTACCATGCATGGTTTGATTGGAAAAACTTCATGACTTTGAAACTTTTCCACCTATTCGGCATGGCTTACAATCGGTTTCCATTCCTTCAGTTCAAGTCTGCGTACGTTTTCAACGACGTGTGGATCCGCTTCTGCCATCTCCATAGCTTCTTCATATGAATCCGCGATATAGACGACTAATCCGCCAGTTCCATCGGTAAAAGGGCCTCTTGCAAAGATCTTCCCTTGCTCATCCAATCTATCCAGATAGGCTATATGATGGGGGAGGATTTCTTTATTTTTCTCAGGATCGATCATGTGCAACAGTGCCGCGTAATACGTCATCTTCTACCTCCTAATTCCGGTTCCAGACAACCAGCTTCATTTCCGTCATTTCTTCTACTGCATATTTCAACCCTTCACGACCCGTTCCACTTTCTTTCACTCCGCCGTACGGCATATTATCCACTCGGAATGTCGGGATATCATTGATCATCACGCCGCCGACATATAGATTTTCAGCCGCATTCAACGCCGTATTAATATCGTTTGTGTAAATTCCCGCCTGAAGTCCATATCGTGAATCATTTACGAGTTCTATTGCATCTTCTATATTTTTCACTTTATTGATCACAACGATTGGTGCAAATACTTCATGACAAGACACTTTCATCGTAGATTCCGCATCACAAATAATTGTTGGATAGAGGATGTTACCTTCCGACTTGCCGCCTGCTGCAACTGTGGCGCCTTGACTTTCCGCTTCCTGAATCCAGCTTAGTGTGCGCTCTACGTCTCCGGATGAAATTAATGCTGACACGTCTGTTTTTTCATCTAACGGATCTCCTATTATCAGCTTTTCCGTTTCATTGACAAGCTTAGAAACGAATTCATCATATACATCCTCATGGACATATGCACGCTGTAAAGAAATACATACTTGCCCTTGGAAAGCGAAAGCACCGCTTACACAGCGTGGAATGATCTTATCAATATCGACGCCTTTATCGATGATCACCGCCGCGTTGGATCCGAGTTCCAAGGTGACTCTTTTCAGCCCTGCCTTGCTTCGTATTCCAATTCCGACCGCCGGACTTCCAGTAAACGTGATCATACTGACACGATCATCGGTTACGAGTTTGTCACCTGTCACTCTGCCGCTTCCTGTCACAACGTTCAGTGCTCCTGCAGGTAATCCCGCTTCAAGAAGAAGCTCTGCGATGAAGAATGAGGATAGCGGTGTTTGCGATGCAGGTTTTAATATAATCGTATTTCCGCTAGCAATGGCTGGTCCGACTTTATGCGCAACTAAATTCATCGGGAAATTGAAAGGAGTAATGGCCCCAATCACACCGATTGGTTCACGCACTGTATAAGCCAACCGGTTTTCTCCTCCTCGAGCAGCGTCAAGCGGGAGTGTTTCACCGTGAATGCGCTTCGCTTCCTCGGCCGCAAACTTGTATGTTTCAATCGTTCGGCTAACTTCTTGCCTTGCTGTAGCAATCGGTTTCGCCGCTTCTAACGCTATGATTTCAGCAGCTTCTTCGGCTCTGTCTTGCAGTGAACGAACCAAATTCTCCAGAATTTCTGCGCGTTTGTGAGCGGGCATTTTCGCCATTTCCTGCCTCGCATTCATGGCTGCTTCAATCGCCAGCTCTGTTTCCGCTGCCGTCGCCATAGGTATTTCCGCGATGATATCACCTGAATATGGAGAACGAATCGAACTATATTCACCAGCTTCTACCCATTCCCCATTAATAAGTAGATGTTTCTTTCTCACACTTGCTAACGATTCTGTCATGATCAGGTTAACCTTCTTTCTGTGAATGGGCTTGTTTAGCAGGTTGCCATTATTGACTTTTCACGATGTTTTTCAACCTCACTGAAATATTCATCAATCTTTATCTTTAATCCGCCACTTCCAAATTTAGTACGGCTAGTGTTTTCATCCATACCTTCTTGGACGTAATCAAGAAATGAGAGTATGATTTTCCGTCTTTCCACTATTCTTTCGAATCCGCGTTCATAAAAAAACGTATCGATAGTATTATAGAGTCCCCTGTTGACACCATATTTTTCATTGCACAAACGGATGAAGGACAGATCTGGCAAATGAATCGTTTTGTCTATTTGCATGTCAAATGCTCTCCTCTCTATCAATAGTTCACCTTCGTCGTTCATCGCATAATAAACGGATCAGGAATCGGTTCGGATGAAGTATTCACCCAGACGACTTTACTTTGCGTATATTCATAAATTGCATCAAAACCGCTTTCTCTGCCATGTCCACTTAAACCGGAACCGCCAATCGGTGCGATTGGTGATATGCTGCGATACGTATTCACCCACACAATTCCGGCCCTTACAGCCTTGGCCACTCGGTGGGCTTTTGCAATATCACTCGCCCAAATCCCTGCCGCTAATGCGTAATCTGTGCTATTCGCCAACTCGATCACTTCCGCCTCTTCTTTAAATGGAATGACACTTAAGACAGGCCCGAAGATTTCTTCCCTGGTAATTCGCGCTTTGTTATCGGTATGCTCGAAGATGGTTGGCTCAAAATACCACCCTTTTTCCAAGTGTTCTGGCCTCTTTCCTCCGAAAACAATTGTCCCCCCATCCGCTTTCCCGATGGATACGTACTCCTCAACTCGAGCCAACTGTGCCTCTGTTGCAACCGGTCCCATTTCTGTATCCGCTGCAAACGGGTCACCAATCTTAATTTTCGAGACACGTTCAACAAGTCTCTCCATTACTTTGTCATAGATGTCAACGTGTAAAAATGCACGTGACCCGGCGACACAGCTCTGCCCGGAAGCGCCGAAAATCCCGGCTATGATTCCCATTGCGGCATTATCGGGATTTGCATCATCGAAAACAATATTCGGTGATTTCCCGCCGAGTTCGAGTGACACTTGTGCGAAGTTCTCCGCTGTATTACGGACGACGTGTCGAGCAGACTCGGTGCCTCCTGTAAAGGCAACCCGTCTTACGAGCGGATGAGAAGTCAACGAGTCGCCAACCGGCATGCCGAATCCAGTCACCACATTGACAACTCCCGGTGGAAATCCGGCCTCCTCCACAAGTTTCATAAGTTCAAGAAGAGAAGCGGACGTCATTTCAGATGGCTTAATGACAATCGTATTTCCAGCTACGAGTGCAGGCGCCAATTTCAATGTCGTCAAGTAAAGCGGTGAATTCCATGGCGTGATTGCAGCGACAACGCCAAGCGGTTCGCGAGTCGTAAAGGCAAACATATCCCGCTTATCCATCGGCAACGTTTGGCCATGGATTTTATCGGCAAGACCTGCGTAATAATAGTAGAATTCAGGTAAATAATTTAATTGTCCTCGCATTTCTCGGATCAACTTGCCGTTATCGATCGTTTCATAATGCGCAAGCTCTTCCACGTTTTCAGCGATCAACTCACCCAGTTTCCTGACAAGCTTGCCTCTCTCGGTATAGGTCATATGGGTCCACTCTGAATTCAAAAACGCCTGATGTGCAGCTCGCACCGCCTGATCTACGTCTTCAGCCGTTCCTTTTGCTACGCGGCACCAAGCCTCTCCCGTCGCTGGATTATAGCTTGGAAAGTACTCTCCACTTGATGACGCTGTCCACTCTCCATTTATATACATGTCGTATGTTTTTAGCTCTGTAATCAGTTCTGTCAAGTCTGCATCTCCTTTACCTCGCAAATACTGTTCTCCCGATGAATGAATGAATTGCTTCGTTGACGATATCCGGTCTTTCAACAGGAAGCATATGCCTCATAGTAGGGACAACCAGCAATTCCGATTCAGCAATTTTCTTTTGGATTTGCTTCGCCATTTCGGGTGTAGAGCCGATATCCTCTTCCCCCGTCATTACCAATGTCGGAATGTTGATTTGATCCAGTTTACCCCAAAGTTCCTGATCGGCCGTTGCAAACAACGTATAGGCAGATAGGTAAGAATTCGGGTTGTTTGTCTGAAGACGTGTACGGATTCGACCGACAATTCCTTCCTGAGCAGTAAGATAGTCAGGGGTGAACCAACGTTGAATCGCTGGTTCAATCGTAGTTTCAGGTCCAATTTTCCTCACTTCTTCCACCCGTGCCAGAATTGCTTTTCGTTGCTCTTCCGTCCGATTTGCGACCGCATTCATGATTGTGAGCGTTTTCATTTTCTCTATGTGTGCCAATGCAAATGCCTGTGCAACCATCCCGCCCATGGAAAACCCGACGAGGTGAATTTTATCAAGGCCCAGGCCATTTACAAGCGCAGTAAGTTGTTCGACAAACTGGGAAAGTGAATAAGGACCGGGAGGATGCGAAGATCCCCCATGCCCTAACATGTCATACACAATTACGCGGTACTCTTCAGACAAACGCTTCACTTGTTTCTCCCACATTGCATGATCTAAGCCGACTCCATGAATGAAAACGAGCGGTTCACCCATTCCTTTTTCTTCATAATGAATGGTCCCCTGATCATACGAAAACGTTGGCATTAGACAAGTCCCATCTCGACCATATCTTGATGGCGATCTCCCGTTCTTGGGTGCGGACGTCCTCCTGTCGATACACTAATCGCAACAACAATTTCATCTGCTCTTGGCGCATCCGGAATCGTCGCTTCGAATGTAAGGAAATGGGAGCGTTTCGAATCTTCGTTTTTATGCACCATCGGAATAAGGACCGCTGTCCCTGCACCGCCACGTTTATTTGTGAACGGCAAAATGCTCTTGCCTTCCACCGCATCTCGGAACTTGTTACCAAACTTTAAGGTATGAATAAAGGCAGATGCATGCTCCATTTCCCCATCCACTCCGACAACAGCGGCTTTACCGAATGCTTCAACATCGTCTGCCGTTTCAATATGCTTAAACAGTTCCGCCACTAGCAATTCACCGATCTGCGGTGCATATTCGTTGATTTCAGGCATCAAATCCTCAACAAAACCTCTCTTGACCCATGGGTTTTTCATCACTAACATCGTTGTGATCATTTTAATCGGATCTTCGATTTGCTTTCCGCCCTCAATACGTGTTTCCTCAATCGCTGTATATACTTTACGAATTTCTAGCATGTTTACAGTACCCCCTGTTTACTTTTTGTGAAATTAGGCATTACCTCTTCTGTGAATAACTTCAGACTCTTCATCATTTTCTCATGCGGCAAATGACTATGGTTTACCCAGAGCAATAGATTTTGTAAATTCAACTCTTCTTGTAGTTCCTGGATTTTTTCTGTCACATACTCCGGTGTACCGAATAATAGGTTTCGCGGATGAAGGAATTCATACGTTAACTGTTGGCCAAGTTTCACTTCTTCACCTGGATCCATCAGATTTCCAAGACCCCTCCAGTGGCAAATCCATCGATATGTGTTCAGTACTGCTTCGGCGGCGTCTTCACGAGCTTGCTCCATCGTTTCTGCTACATACACATCGCGGACAAGTGCAATCCCTTCGCCTAGCGGCACTCCGTAGCCACGTGCTTTCGAGGCTTTTTCACGATATAATTCAAAACGCCCTTTCAGCTCTTTCACTGTAGGCATCCAGAACATCCCGTTGATGCCGGTTTCAGCCGCAATTTCAATTGAACGCGGGGAATCAATCGTTTGCCAAATCGTAGGCATTCGATTTTGGTAGGTGTTTGGCATAATCGAAATTTTATTGATTTCACCTTTTTCCATATCCATGAATTCGGGAGACGCTGGACTCATTGGGTGACTCCATTTCAATCCTTCTGGCGGATACTTGTAAATATCCCCTTCATGTGAAAAGAAGCGATTGGACCATGCCTTCTTCATAATCTCCAACGTTTCTTCAAACAAAGCGCGGTTTTGATCATTGTTTTTCGGATCTGCTAATGGATTTAGATTAGCTGCTTCACGACCGTATAGTCCCCGTGCTAAACCAACTTCCACGCGTCCTTTGCTCAATTGGTCCAACATGGCAATATCCTCAGCCAAGCGCAATGGATGCCAAAACGTAGCGACATTCGCTGCCTGACCGATGCGAATATTTTTTGTTCTAGCTGCAATGTCTGCACCCATCATCAGTGGATTTGAAATCAATTCATTTCCTTCATGACCGAAGTGATGTTCTGTGTACCAAATGGTATCGTAACCGTTTTCATCACAATAGATTGCTTGGTCACGCGCCTCATCCAATACTTTGTAATACTCGTCATGACGACCTGGCCCCGCTAGGTTTGCAAAAATTCCGAACTTCATACCAATACTTCCCCCTTGTTTTCAGTTATCGTTATACAACTTTTTCGCTATCCCTTTTTTCAATCCCTTTGCGCTCTCTTTCACATGCATTCGCATCGTTTTTTCGGCTGCCTCCCGATCCCCACTTAGGATGGCGGCCAATATACGTTGATGTTCCTTCAGAGATTCTTCCAAACGGTTAGGAACATCGATACTTAGGTAAACATATCCATTGTATGGAATTTGATTTAATAATAGATTGTAGAAATACCCCATCTTAGAGTTATTAGCTCCATCTAGAATTGCTTTGTGGAATTGATTATTTGATTCAACAAACAGTTTATGATCTTTTTCCCCTACAGCTTTCTCCATTAAAGCTACTGATTCTTTAACTTTTTCGATCGCTTCCTCGTTTCCACTTTCCGTAAGGACGCCTGCTGCAAAGCCTTCCAAAGCTTCTTTCACCGTAAATAATTCATCCAAATCTTTTTCCGTCGGTTTCAGTACGCATGTTCCAACGCGTGGGATTATTTCAACTAAGCCCTCACGTTCTAGTTGCTTTAACGCTTCCCTAATCGGGGTCCTGCTCACCTTATACGTCTGTGATAATGCAGCTTCAGACAATTGTTTACCAGGTTCGTATTCTCCCGTAATGATTGCTGTACGTATCGCATTGGTTACTTGAGTCGTGATACTTGTTGTTAATATCGTTTGAGTGATGACTAACACACCTCACTTTCTGTTTATTCATGTTGCCATGTACCATGGTAGAAAAACGTATGCATTACCTAACAAGACGACTTACATTGAAGTGAAAACTAGTATCCTCTTGCACTTACCATGTACCATGCAAGGAGATTTGATTATAGATTAATATAGAACTAATCAGATGTCAACAAATATTTAGAATGTTTACTGTAGTTATTTCACTACACCCCTCTCCCCTACGCATTATCCTCATTAAGATGAACTTCGAAAAATGTAATTGCGCGGTCCCGGTAGGATGGGTACAATTTATTTATTTTCCAAGAAAATTCCCAAGACAATTTTTTATTCCTATACTGTTCCAAGTTGGCTATAGATTTGTTACCTTTTAAGGATGGGTTATGCGTGTTTAATATCCTGAAACGGGTATCGTACACAGATAAGGCCTGACTATAGGAGAGGAAGTAGCTGCATCCAATCATCCTCTCAATGTAAAGGAAAGGTGAACTTGCATGATTGAACTCAACCAGATATCAACCTTATTTCTAGCGGCGGCACTGTACCTGCTCGGCACAGCGCTTGTCAACCGGATCGGCATCCTTGACCGGTTCCTCATTCCTGCGCCGGTCGTTGGCGGTCTACTGTTCGCGATTGTCGCACTCATTTTGAAATCTACCGGCATTATCGAGATTTCATTGGATACATCCTTGCAGTCCTTGTTCATGGTAGCCTTTTTCACGACAGTTGGACTGGGTGCAAGTTTTAAGCTGATCAAACTTGGCGGCAAGCTACTACTCATCTATTTACTGCTGTGTGGCGTAACCGTTTTCATGCAGAACGTCATCGGCGTCTCACTTGCAAAAGTGTTCAATATTGATCCGCTGCTTGGCGTAATGAGCGGCGCTGTTTCGATGAGCGGAGGGCACGGAGGAGCGGCTGCATACGGTCAGACGATCGAGGGTCTCGGCATTACTTCCGCTGTGACAATCGGGATGGCAGCAGCAACACTCGGATTGATTTGCGGCAGCCTGTCAGGCGGTCCGATCGCCCGGCACCTAATTGGCAAACATGGCCTGAAACCGCAAGAAGGCGTAGTGGCTGAGTATATGGAAGAGGATGAAAAGCCGATCAGCCAACATTCATTCATGATTCAAGTGACAATGATCACATTAGCGATGGCAGGCGGAATAGTCCTTGGCGACCTGTTCACCGAAGCAACCGGCTTTGTCTTGCCCGGTTATATAGGCGCAATGTTCTTCGCGGTGCTCATCCGCAACATCATGGACCGTTTCCTGCCGGGAACTGTCAACATGAAGGAAATCAATCTCATCGGAGACGTGTCACTCGCCATCTTCCTATCCATGGCACTCATGAGCATTAAACTATGGGAACTCGCGGGTCTAGCACTTCCGCTCATCGGCATTATCTTCGTTCAAGTGGTCTTCATTGTCGGATTCTCCGTGTTCATCATGTTCCGAGCACTCGGCAAGGATTATGACGCAGCGGTAATGATTTCCGGTTTCCTTGGACATGGACTCGGTGCCACACCAAACGCGATGGCCAATATGGGTGCAACTGTCAATAAGTTCGGACCTTCACGCACCGCGTTCCTAGTCGTCCCAATCGTAGGCGCGTTTCTAATGGACGTCGTCTTCAGCGCACCGATCATCATCACAACAATTAACTTGTTGGCACCTAAGTGAATTTGACGGTGCCACTTTGATGGTGCCTGTGCAAGAAACATTCATGATAATTCAACCAATTTGAATAAGTATACATCATTATAATGAGAAGCTGGTGCTCCCGGCTTCTCATTTAATTTTTATACAATTGTAGCGTATTTACTGAATAGTGTCTTACACAGGCACCTCATAATTAATCCCGCCCACTTTAGGTCCAAAGTCACGAAATGACGATAACTCCTCGAAAGTGACCGATAACTTCTGGTAATTGACCGATATCCCTCGCAAAGTGACCGATAAAAGTTGAGAAGTGATCGATAACCATTGAGATCTGACCGATAACAATCCAGCCCCCCTTAAAACTCCCCGACAAAACAAGGAAACTCCAACGTCTGCCGCTTCAACTCCCAAAACGACTGCCACAGTCTCGATTCTTCACAGTAAACCGACGAATCCATCTTGCTGCTCACATCACCCACCCACCTAGCAGGCATGCCGTAAATCCTACGATGCTGCATCCTCGCCTCCTCCTCTCTTTCCGCAAAATATATCGCGAACCGTCTCCCGCCAAGCGGCACGACGAATAGCTTGACTGTACACATCTCCAACCAATTTTCATTCCGCATTCTCCCAATCGCCCCATAATCCAATTGCTCATAAGGAATCCGGCTTTCAGGGTCATCCCACTGCACAAGTCCCTTCTGCACTGCGTAATAAACAGCATGCGCCATATTTGGCACATCGTACAATACCGCATCATGAAATAGCTCTTTCACTGTCAGTTCCAATTCCAATGACCTCCCCAGTAAATTTATTGTAAGCCGCATAAGCAGTCCCCACCGGACCATTCCTGTTCTTCGACACGATCAATTCCAACTGCGCGAGCATGTATTGACCAGACCTTTCATCCCCTATATAGATGCGAGTTTGGGAAAAGGATACTGCGAGAGGAAATTTATTTTTTCTCAATGAAAAATCACCAACCATTTTCGACATTTTGTCGATGGTTGGTGATTATCCTTTTATATACCCATCCATTGCAGCAAGCGAAGCATAATAAGTAATTCTTAAAATATACTGTAGTACACCCATGACTAATTAGGCATTTCACCCCCACATATGTAGAACAATGTAGAATTTCGGATTGACAGAAAACTTTTTCTAATCGATACTTTGAATTACACATAATTTCGAAAGGAGATGAAAATGTAAAATCGCCTTAGTATACAGACCCAAATAATTTGAAGGTGGAGATGCCCATATGTTACTAGCAAAGTACCCGAGAAGAAGGTACACACACGCAAAAACACCAATAGAAAAGTTAACTCATCTAACCAAGCTATTGAACGGTCCTACAATCTATATAAAACGGGATGATTTACTAGGACTTGCCGGTGGCGGGAATAAGACGAGAAAACTGGAATTCCTAATTGCCGATGCGATACGCAAAGGGGCAGACACGATTGTCACCGGTGGCGCTCTCCAATCAAACCATTGCCGACTCACGTTAGCCGCCGCCATTAAGGAAGGGTTAAAATGCCAGCTAGTTTTGGAGGAAGGTGTTGCGACTCCTTATGAGCCGGATGCAAACGGCAATAACCTGCTATTTAAATTACTAGGTGCCGAGTCTATCAAAGTTGTTCCGTATGGCTCGGATATGCTAGCGGAAACGCACGCATTCGCCGAGGAATTAACCATGGCGGGCAGGACACCTTATGTAATTCCGATCGGAGGATCGAATGCATTGGGGTCGGTTGGCTATGCAGCGTGTGCCCAAGAGATCCTGCAACAAACTTTTGAAGAGGGGCTTGTACTTGACGATGTAGTCGTTGCGAGTGGAAGCGGTGGAACACAGGCGGGGTTGATTGTCGGTTTCCATGCAAGCAGTGCGCCTATTAACGTGCATGGCATCAATGTTTCCAGACCAAACGAAACACAGATCCCGATCATTACAAATCTTGTGCAGCATACAGCGGATTATTTAAATGTATCAGACAATCACTTAGCAGATCGTGTCCACTGCTACGACAGCTATGTTGGCGAGGGCTACACTATTCCGACACAAGGGATGATTGAAGCGGTACAAATGTTGGCGAGAACGGAGGGCATCCTACTCGATTCCGTTTACACAGGAAAAGTGATGGCAGGACTCATCGACTTGATTCGAAAGGGAGCATTCAAGAAAGAAGACAACATCCTGTTTATTCATACAGGTGGGTCTACGTCGTTATATGCAAATCCTACCCTGTTCGATGATGATTTATTTGTGTTATGAAGCTTTACCGGAAGTGAGGACAGCCTATGAAAATACCTTTTACGAAGATGCATGGAATTGGAAATAATTATATTTATATCGATGCGATCACACATGAATTCGATGATTCGATCTTCAATCAATTAGCGATAAACGTCTCAAATGTCAATACAGGCATAGGATCGGATGGACTTATTGTGATCCATCGGAGTGACGTGGCGGATGTCGGTATGCGGATCTTCAATAAGGATGGGTCGGAAGGACAAAGTTGCGGCAACGGCTTACGCTGCACAGCAAAATATGCTTATGAAAATCATCTAGTCTCTACTAACGTCTTCCGGATTGAAACGAAGGCGGCTATCGTAACTGTCGAAGTGTACGGCGATAGAGAGTGTATCGACAATGTGACAGTAGACTTAGGGTCGCCCTTCTTAAATCGGAGTCAAATTCCGATGCACGGTCCTGACGATAACCAAGTGATTGCAGAAGAATTTCACGTTGCGGCGCATTCGTTGCAAGTGACGGCATTATTTTTGGGCAATCCAAATGCTGTGTTTTTTGTCGATGCGATCGAGGAAGCACCTTTACACGAGTTGGGCGCAATCGTTACTGAAGATCCGCGTTTCCCGGATCGGGTGAATGTTGGATTTGTTGAAATCATTAGTAGCAATGAAATGAATTACAGAGTATGGGAACGAGGTTCCGGTGTAACAGAAGCTTGTGGAACAGGAGCAAGCGCAGCTGTCGTCGCAGCGATCTTAAACGGCTATATCGGTAAAGGTATCGATGTCAAAGTCCATTTGAGCGGCGGAGATCTATGCATTAAATGGGCTGGCGATGATCATGTTTGGATGACCGGACCGGCGGAGACTACGATTCAAGGAGTCTTCCACTGGAAGCGTCGGGAGTAATAGATAGATATAATTCAAAAGGGGGAGCAATTGCATGGCGAAAAAATTAAAAGCGTATCGTTTTCCACTCATTCTTCTAGCTTCCATCATCATCGGATCCGTTATTGGGCTAATTTTCGGAGAAAAGGCCAGTGTCATTAAACCGTTCGGGGATTTATTCTTAAATTCACTATTCATGATTGTTGTTCCACTTGTGTTCTTCTCCATTTCGTCAGCTGTCGCGAATATGGATAGCATGAAACGCCTTGGAAAAATCATGGGTTCCATGCTATCGGTATTTATTATTACAGGGATCATTGCATCCATCACGATGTTAGTGGCCGTTGTTATTTTCCCGGTTGGCTCCGGGGTGGATGTTCCTATGGAGATTGTTGAAAACACGGAAGTTCTGTCGTTATCCGATCAACTCGTAAATACTTTTACAGTACCGGACTTTGTAAATTTATTTTCACGTAAACATATGCTTGCATTAATCGTATTCTCGGTGTTATTAGGAATCGCGACTGGGTTGACCGGCGAAGCTGGCAAGCCATTTGCCCGCTTTTTAGAAAGCGGCTCTGAAATCTTCATGAAAGTGATTCAACTCGTCATGTATTATGCACCGATCGGCTTAGGCGCCTATTTCGCAGCACTTATCGGAGATTTCGGCGGAGAACT
Organism: Sporosarcina luteola; assembly: GCF_023715245.1. GTDB lineage: Bacteria > Bacillota > Bacilli > Bacillales_A > Planococcaceae > Sporosarcina > Sporosarcina luteola_C. Next base: position 111,703 of record NZ_JAMBNV010000003.1, on the reverse strand, counting down.
GATTGGTGATTATGCGCAAGCGTTCATCCTATATTACCCTGTTGCATTTCTATACTTTGTAATTGGATTCACGCTTTACGCATTCATTGCCGGTGGAAAAACAGGAGTTGTCCGTTTTTGGAAAAACATCCTTGCACCTGCGGCGACCGCACTTGGCACGGGGAGCAGTTTTGCAACCCTCCCTATCAACTTGCAGGCAGCAAAACAAATCGGCGTGCCAAAGGATATACGGGAAACCGTTTTGCCGCTCGGCGCGACAATTCATATGGATGGCTCTTGTCTGTCTGCCATTCTCAAAATCGCGTTCGTCTTCGGCGTGTTCAATATGGACTTTACAGGAATCAGCACTTTCCTAACAGCGATAGCGATCTCCTTACTGTCAGGTGTTGTGATGAGCGGAATTCCCGGCGGCGGGTTTATCGGTGAAATGGTCATCGTCACACTTTACGGCCTGCCGATCCAGGCATTGCCGATGATCTCAGCAATCGGCGTCGTTGTTGATCCACCTGCAACTATGGTCAACGCAACCGGAGACACAGTTGCAAGTATGCTTGTGACAAGGCAGTTGGAAGGAAAAGACTGGATGGATAATGTGAGTGTAGAATAAGAGCAGAAAAAGTATATATCCAAAAGTCCAAACGAATCGGAAAACCCCATCCAGTATTGAGGATGGGGTTTTTTAGTTTATTTTATCTTCAGCACATCAAAAGGTCTAATGATCCCAATCAATTCTCCATCAGCATGACCGTTTTCTGTAATGAGCAATGCTTCCAAACGGACACCTCTTGAAATCGCCCGCTTGAAATAATCTTCAGCTTCATACACAGAAAGGTCTTTGTCGACAAATTCAAATGGCTCATTACGATCTTCATAATTGTAAACCTCGGAAAGTGTCGGTATTTCCCGGGAAATGGAGTCTTCTGTCGAATGGCCCGCCAACCAATAGGTGATATCTGCAGCCGTAACCAAGCCCTTGAATTTACCATTCTGATAAAATGGGATTTGGGTGAACCTGCTTTCGGCCATCAATTTCAATGCCGCAGTTAATGGATCCTCCGCTTGCAAAGTATGTACTTTACAGCCGAAAAGAGCACCTACACGAAGTGGATTGCTTAGTTTCTGTTCAATCAATTCGATGCGCTCCACAATTTCATCATGGGGTTCTGCAATCACATAGTCGATGTCTGTTCGATTATGGACGATTGCATTACGCAAATCTCCAAGCTCCCGCAAATCATCTTCGTATTTACGAACAACGGAGTTTGTAATCTTCACTTTATCAATCAGGCGGTAAAATGGGGAATACTCATCGCCATCCGCTTTTTCAGAAAGTGTTTTCTCAATCCGGTTATAAGCGACAATAAAACGCTCTGAATTTTTCACAGTCATCAGCGCATGCAACTCCTTTTGAAAGGAGTATACCCATTTTCCCCTCATCAACTAACCACTAACTGTGCATGTCTTCACTTTCCCGTTACAAGTCTTCAGGTCTACGGATAACGAGAACATCACATTTCGCGGAGCGTACAATGTTTTCAGAGACGCTTCCCATAATGAAACGTTCAACTGCATTTAAACCCGTCGCCCCGCAGATTATTAAATCTGCATTCAGTTTTTTCGGGAGGTCTTTTGAAATCATCACTTTCGGTGAGCCATATTCGACAATGACATTGACGTTTTGCACACCAGCTTGGACAGCTTCCGCTTTGTAGTTGTTCAGCAATTCCTCGGCGGATTTATACGCGCTTTCAGCGATTGAACGGTCATAAGCTTCAGCAGAAGAATACGAACGTGTATCAATGATGTTGACCAAATTCAATGTGGCTTCATTTCGGTCTGCAATTGCTACCGCCTTTTTGAAAGCCCATTCCGCCTCTTCTGATCCATCTATTGCGATAATTATTTGTTTGTAGTCCATTGACATAGATCTCACTCCATTCTCTTCATATGTACTACTTCGACAAGTAAGGTACATTTCCTTCCCCAATAAACAAAGAAAGCCCTCTTTATTCGACAAATTTATGTACAACCCTTTCAATCTTGTCGCATGATAAACACTCAAGAATTTTCAGTACGGGTTCAGTTGATGGGGAGAAAACACAAAAACACACCTTAATAAGCAACTAAAACAGCGTACGATTCGCACCCGAATTGACAGTAATAATAGCAATAAAAAATGCTCAGGCATATTTGCCTGGGCATTTTTTATTGTCCTATCATTTGTTCAACAATCGCGCCCGTTAAAGCAATAAGCGCATTGTGTATTATTCACAAAGAACTTCCCAATTAATAGCTAAAAAGTCTTGTTCCACTTGAGCTGTCATATTGTTTTCCGCACAGGCATTTTTCGCATTTTGAAACGAGTTAAAGTTTGAAACAACAGATATTACAAGAAGTGAAGCAATGATAAAAGGAACTATAAATAACTTTTTCTTTTTAGGGCTCAAAGTAATCCCCTCCTTACTCCATTATCTGGGTCCGCTTGCTAAATAAGCCGTCTTCTTATAGCTCTATTTTAGCACAAAATCTTTTACTCCCTTAAACGTCTTGAGTTATTTCTAACAAATTTTCTCACCCCCCAATCAACAATCTTATTAGCTGCGCAATTAGCAGAGGCACATAAATTTACAACAAAAATAGGGACATCAATTCAAGTGTGAATTGTGTCCCCATTTGCTATGCCTTTTTAACGTTTTCTCCCCATCAACCGAACCCGTTAGATCTATCCGGCTTCTTCTTTTTTCACGTATTTTTCACACAGATACCTTCCCCAATTTACGTTTCCTCTTTTTTAGTAAGACAGCTATCAGGAGTCCAAACAGGCCGGCAAAAGTGAGCAAAACGACGTACGCAGTTAAGATAATGCCATTCGGCTTGGTAAGAACCGCTAAAATATTCGCATCGTGTTCAACGATTTTCCTGTCCTTTGCATGTTCATAATAAGCAGGCACCTGCGCGACATCGTCCATCTTCTCGAAGGATTTGAAGTAATTCGCAATCGCATACCATTCTTTCATTTCCTGTTGATCATTCATGTAAATGATCCGTTCTTCAAAGTTCGTTACGGGGCTGCCGTCTTCATTCTTCGGGACAACCGACAGAATGCCGAATGACTTTTCATTGACATAAGGCAGCATTTGAACTGAATATAAGCCGCCCACGACACGGTAGAGCTTTTCATCGTCGATTTCTTCCTTTTTGCCGTCAAAAGACTGCAAATGAATGTCTGTCACCTTGTTGAATAGGAAGCGGTTTGTATTGAAGGTATAACTTAAACCGGCAATATACAACTGGACTTCATTCATAATCGGCGTGATCGATGCATCGACTTCCGCAACGGTTTTCAATTCTTTCCCCGTTAAATAGATATCCAGCAGCGGATAGCCGGAAATCCCGTCCGATCCGACGCCTAATGAATACACCTTAAAAACGTCAGCAACCGTAATAGTCCCCTTGCTGAATGAATCCCTGATATTCCCGTACGGCACAACGGATGCAGCGATAGGCTCATAAGCGCTTCCTTCCAATTCCCGGATCGTGTGAATAAATGCGTCACCGATCAAATTGCCGATCGGTTCTTCTCGTTGTTTAACACCGAGGTCTGTGAATGGGGTGAAATCGAAAGATGATACAGCGAGCACTTCATCAAATTCCATCCCGAAGCGGTTGAGGTACTCTTCCTGGATTGTCTGTTTATAGCCCTCGATAGTTTCGGCAATCACCGGGTCTGCAGGGAGTGAGTCGTCAATCTTCCGCAATTGATAATGATTGACTGCCCAGTTGCGCTTGCTGTCCTGAGAAATGTTGAGGATAACTAAATTTTCTCCATACTCGCCCGCCGACACGATAACTGTGTCCCCCACAAGTATCTGCTCCATGAGTGTCGTATGGCTATGTCCACTAATAATGACATCAATACCCGCCACGCTCTTGGCCAGTCGTTCATCTTCCGATTTGGACGGGTCAGTCGCTGTCCCCGAATGGGAAAGTGCAATTACAAGGTCGACACCCTCTTTTTCCTTCAATGCAGCGACCGTTGACTTGGCGCTCTCTACTGCGTCACGAAAAGTCACACCAGACATCGGTGCATTGCCGGCGGCTTCTTCTCCCATCAGTCCGAAGATGCCGATCTTGACCCCCTTACGTTCGAGGACGATATAATCCTTTACGCCATATGCATCCATTGCTTCTTTTAACGCTTGTACGTCGGCAGCTATCTTTCCATCTTTATCTTTCGGGAATTCCATATTGGACATAACAATGCTGGGAAGCCGCACGCCGCTGTCTTTCGCAGCAAGCAAGCTTTCTGCAAGACCGTCTGCCCGGAAGTCAAATTCATGATTCCCAAATGTGGTCGCGTCATATCCCATCTGGCCAAGCAGGGTCAGGCTCGGTCCGTGCGACGTGAAGATGGTTTGAAACAGTGTTCCCATCGAGAAATCACCGGCATCCACTACAATCGCATCCGGATCTTTACTCCTCTGTTCCCGAATGGCGCTGGATAATCGGGCAAAACCGCCGACGGTCATTTTCCCTTGTTCCCTCTCAACTTCATAAGGAAGAAGATTGTCGTGCATGTCATGCGTGAAAAGGATTGTGATGGAATCTCGGGGTGTATCTGCGCTTCCTTTAGGAATAGGCATAAAAAAGACGATTGATGTAATAAAAATGAACGAAACCAAACTGCTCCCTACTTTACGAATCGGAATCCCCCTCTTCCATCTATCTCTGCAGTATGGCTCTCTTACTGCATGTCTGCGAAGCTGAACCTCACGCCGATTTTTTCGTGAGGTGATAATTCATCTCTCCACAGCGCATGGCTCTTTTCCATTTCGGCGCGTGCAAGCTCTTCTGCTTGCCCGTAGTCCCCTCTTAAAGCGGCGTCCATCAATTCCTTATAATAGCTTAACGATGCCCGGCGCCGAAAAGCGCTTTCAAAATACTTGATTGCTATTTTCTCATAGGCCGAATCAAAACTATTGAGAACAAGCGAGAACAGGGGATTCCCCGATAATCTTGCCAGCCCTTTTTGGATCTTCCAATCATAAGAAGCGAAAGCTTGCGCTGTATCCGGAAGTTCATCGATTTCCGACAGCAATCCGATGAATTTAGGTTGATGGAGCTTCAATGCGTTTTTTACATAATGGGGTGTCAGTGCAACTCGCATCTCCAAAAAGTAGAGAACAAACGCATCCGGCACCTCATCGAAGTACTCGATAATATCGACGATTGTCGTACTGTTGCCTTCATACCAATAATCATTCACCACCGCACGCTGCCCTTTTTTAAGCGACAGCCATCCACCGTGGCCAAGGCGCTGCAATACTTCCCGTATGGCTGGACGCCCTATTTGATACATCACAGCTAATTCTCTTTCCGTCTCCAACTGACTTCCTGCCGGATAGTCTCCTTGAAGAATTGCTTTAATCAGTTCTTTTTCAACAGTTGCTGTACGACTCATCGCAAAATCTCCTTTGACTGCGCAACCCGTGTCGTGCCGGGCACGATTCCCTTTCATTCAAGCGCGCTTCTCTAAATTCTTGGCCGTCTCACTTTTCTCAACCAATTTTTGATCTTTATACGTTCCAAATGTTTTATCGATAGAGGTATGCGTCACACCAAACCAGTAGTTCTCATTTTTGAAATGATGCCATAGATGCACTTTCTTAATCTTTTTTCCGAATGCTGTGCGCGGCTGAATCGGCCGGTGCGCAACATAATGCTTCCATTCATAAATCATAAAATAGAGGACAATTCCTGCAAGATAAGCAATCGTCAATGTGAAATTGTTTGTGATGAAGTAGCAAATGGTCGAAAAGATTGCGAAGCCGGGCAAACTGAACCAAATCGGTAGGAAAAGCAATTTTAGATCATCCGGGTAGGCATGGTGATCGAAATGTAAGCGCTTAATCACTTTCAATAAAAAAGGATTTTCCGGCGTTTTCATGTGAAATAAAAAACGATGGATGACATACTCACTAATTCCATACGTAGCCATCCCGATGCCGAACGCAATCCACGTACCATAGGAAAGAAGATGGAAAAACGTATAGCCCATGAGCGGAGCAAGCAGAACAAGCATGATCGTAACGTCCGGATACGCAACAAACTCTTTCACGTACTTGGCATTCATTGATAATCCCCCTGTCTGTCAGTTGAACTTCCTCCCAATTTCCTAACTTGGAAAGCGTCCACTTGGTAAGACCAATTTATTTTTTGGTGTTACCTAACTATATAACGTCTGTAATAGTTTTACAATTGTTTCTTTTCAATTTATATTTTGGCGAGTGGGCAAATGAATAAACTAAAAAGACCACCCACATTAGGCGGTCTGTAATAAATAATAGCGATAGGTTCCCTTCAAGCGGGATCAGCTAGTTGGAAAACATAATCCATCCAGTATGAGCGGCCACTCAAGGATGGATTATTTATTATCGTGGAACGATCAGTATGGCTACGATCTATTCCTAAACATATTCCGGGTGTCCGTGCAGCTTGCATCCGAATAGATAGCAACCGCCTTCATGATGCAACTCAAATTCAAAAGCCGGCCGGAATCCCGATTCCAATTTCGAAAACAATTGCTCCAATCCGCTCAATTCTTCTTGCAGCTCCTCTATCCTTTCTGCTTTATCGGTTTCAGACCAACTTTCATCACAAAGTTCCTGTCTTTCTTCCTCTATTTCATTCAACTTGCCTGCAATTCCCTGATCGATCACTTGTCGACAAACCTGCAATTCTTGCAGATGAAATAAAACATACGCATACCGGCTAATTACATAAGGCGAAATAAAATAGTCCGCCCACTCTTTTTCATACATCTCCCGCGCTTCTTGGAAACAGCCTAGTTCCACATAGGCATCCGCTGCTTCGAGAGCACCTAGATAATGATCTGACTCGCTGTTCCATCTGTCCAATATCAATTTGGCGTCCGCCGTCTCTTCATTTTGGATGCGCGCAATCACTTCATACCAGCTGATGCAATCCGAGTCTTTAGCGATGGAATGAAACCCTTCTGCCGCTTGTCGGAAACGGCCGGTATGATAGTCCGCAACCGCCAAATTATGAATCGCTTCAGGCGTCGGCTGGATGGCGATTGATTTATTTAGAATTTCCCTTGCGCCTTCCCAGTCTTTTTCCTGTAGCGCAATTTCACCGAGCATATTATATGGAAAATATGACTGCGGATGCAGTGTCACTACTTCTTCAAGAAACAATTTTGCACGGTGTGCATCCTCTTCTTCATATAGATACATCCACGCAAGATTATTCAGCGACTGAACAGTGCGCTCTTCTATAACCGCTTGTTCCAGCAGCTCGAGTGCCTCTGTATAGTTATTGTCTTCAAAGAACTGAAGCGCTTTTTCATTGATGGCCACATCTTTACCCTCCTCTCCAAAATCAATGATTGCTAATGAAGCTTATGTAATATGAAAAGCACCCTTTGAAGGATGCAGCATAATTATTCTGGTTGTCCTTCAACAACCATTTACACAGAACTATCTTCGGATAATCTCAATGAAATGCTTCAAAATCCTCGCGGTCAGTCCCCAAATTGTATAAGGTCCGTACTCGAAAAACCATTCTTCCATCGTACGCCCTCTCCATTGGTAGTTCTCACCATTCCGGATCTTATCGTAAGGAAAATTCGCATCGGGCGAGAGATTCACCATAACCGGATGCATATACGGCTCATGACTAAGCAGATAATCAAGCGGCACGGTGAACACTTCTTCAACCTCATTTTTATTATAAGACCGAATGATTTCCTTATAATCCACGATTCCCGCAAATGGGTAGACAACAAATGACGAAGAAGCAACATACGGACTTAGTGAACCCAGCACTTCTACAGTATCGGGGCTCACCCCAAGCTCTTCATGCGTTTCCCGTAACGCCGCAAAAAGAGGCGATTCGTCGGTAGGATCAATTCGGCCGCCAGGAAAACAAATATCGCCAGGCTGGCTCCTCATCGTCGCCGAACGGACTTCGAACAACACACGCCATTGCCCTTCCACCTGGACAAGTGGAATCAAAACAGCTGAACGGAGAGCAGTCGCCTCACCAATGAATAACTCTTGATTGTTACGCAGCTGTTCTCTCCATCTTTCCTGATTCATGACATCATCTCCCTTTCCGCCAAAACAGTCATTCATTACAACTGTTTAAATCGAATTGGTTTCAAACCTTTTCTGAGTCGATCATTGTTTGACCAATTTCCATATCCGAAAATTGTAAAAGCTAAAACCTTAAACAGATCTCCATAATAACTATTATGGGACAGATATTCCCTCTTAAAATCTGAAAGTCTAGTCAAGAACTTACCCCAATGAGCCTTATCTTGGCATACATCCATAATGCCTATCAGAGGAAACGGGATTCCTTCCCCTTCGTTCCTATCACAAGCATCCATTAATAAAGTAAATGTCTGCTTTTCCATTTTATTATTACAAAGAATATACTCTTCTTCTTCAAACAAATCAGTATTGTACATTCGAACCTCTCCTTTTAAACACTACTATATTCTACTGCTTCACATTCAAAGCCTCAACCGCATTCGCAATCCTTCCCGACCGACGATATCCTACCGGTTAATAACCATTTCATCACCACTTCAGCTCTTCAGCGCCCTCTATATTCTCAACAGGCAATGCATTGAATTATCGATTTTATTCGAATTGGCTATCGTATACTGCCTGCACCCTTCATATTGAATTAACGGAATTATTCCACTTCCGGATACCCCTGAACTAAGGATGAAGGCATGGCTAATGGTGTCCAAGCATATAGTCTAGTGTACGCAGCAAGATACATTTGATAGGGGGAGAGTATATGAAGTTTGGTCTTATTCCTAAATTGTTGCTCGGTCTTGGTATCGGTATTTTGATAGGAATCTTTGGCCCCGACTGGATGATCCGCCTCACGGAAACCGGAAATATGTTATTGGGCAACCTCATCAAATTCTTTATTCCTTTAATCATTTTTGCTTTCGTCGCGGCAAGTATTGCAGAATTTGAAACAAAAGCAGGTAAACTATTGAGTTTCACAATAGGTATTTCATATTTGGATACGATAATAGCTTGTGCACTAGCTGCCGTAGCCGCATATTTAATTATCCCGAACTTCGCCTTACAAGCAAGCCAAGCTGTAGATAGTATTGCAATCGGCGCACCTTTTGTCACCCTTGACATCCCACCACTAATGAATATAATTTCCGCTTTGGTATTAGCGATAATTATCGGAATGGCTTCAAACTGGGGTAAAGCAACCATCCTTTCTGGTGCTGTCATCGAATTTAGAAACGTAATTGAGCGTGTAATTCAAAAATTTATTATTCCTGTTATCCCGATTTTCATCGCTTGCATATTTGCAGGGATAGCGGCAAAGGGAGCATTGTTTGGAACCATATCGATTTTCGGTAAAATGCTCATTTTAATTGTTATAATGCAGTTTATTTGGCTAATCATTGAATATGCAATAGCAGGGGTAATTTCTAAGCAGAATCCATTTATTGTTTTCAAAGCTATGCTACCCGCTTATTTCACAGCATTCGGGACAATGTCTAGCGCAGTCACAATGCCAGTTTCTCTTAAACAAGCTAGAACGATTCCATTTATTAATAAGAAAATTGCGGATTTTGTCATGCCGCTTACAGCGAACGTTCATCTTTCAGGCGCTGCAATGACGTTAACAATAAGTGCAATCACAGTTTCACTCATTACAGACGGGGTCCTTCCACCAGTCAGCGTAATCATCTCTTTCATTCTTATTCTTGGCGTAATTGAGGTAGGAGCTGTAGGCGTCCCTGGTGGATCCGCTTTAGCCGCAATCGGAATATTACAGTCAACCCTCGGATTCGGAGATGAAGCAATTGGTCTTATGCTAGCGCTATTCATGATTCAAGATAGCTTTGGAACTGCTACAAATATTGCAGGTGACGGATCGATATTGATGATTGTCAATCGTTTTTTCGGAAAGAAAGAAGATGTTCAAGTAACTGCGGATTCGTCTAATATAGAGGACGAACTTGTATGATAATCGAAGAAATTGATCTTCGAAGTGATACAGTCACCCTGCCGAAACCCCAAATGATAGAAGCAATCGCAAACGCAACTCTCGGCGACGATATTATGGGTGAAGATATTACTGTAAATGAGCTCGAACGAAAAGCCGCTACTCTACTTGGGATGGAAGACGCAATGCTTGTCCTATCTGGCACCATGGCAAATCAAATTGCAATTATGGGATTTTCAACACGAGGACAGGAAATAATACTTGGAAACGAATCTCATATTTATAACTTAGAAGGGGCTGCAATGTCGGCAGTAGCACAAGTGCAGGCAAGGCCTATTCAAGTACAGGATGGATATTTCGATCTGGAATTAGTGGAGTCGGCAATTTCCACAGGCGATATTCAGAGAGCAAAAACAGCTTTAATCTCCCTGGAGAATACGTATAATTTAAACCTTGGACAAATTGTTTCTCTTGAAAACATGAAAAAAATACAAGATATAGCAAAGCTATATAACCTACCCGTGTACCTGGACGGAGCAAGGATCTTCAATGCTTCAGTTGAACTAGGTATAGAACCCTCGGAGTTTTGTAAGTATGTAGATGCAGCTCAATTTTGCCTAACAAAAGGATTGGGTTGTCCACTGGGATCTGTCCTAGTTGGGACAAAAGAATTTATCGATAAGGCAAAAATAAACCGCCAAAGACTAGGCGGTGGAATGAGACAGGCCGGTATAATTGCAGCACCTGGGATTTATGCACTGGAAAATATGATTGATCGATTGAAAGAGGATAATGATAGAGCGAAACGATTGGCTGAGAAACTATCTACTATAGAAGGTCTCTTTATTAATATGAAAGATGTACAAACGAATATCATCTCAGTAGATATACGTCATTGTGAAATGGATGCAGAGCAACTAATTAGCTTTCTTAAAGAAAAAAGGATAAAAGTAAAACAGATAGGGCGAAAAAAAATCAGAATGATTGTTCATTATTTAATTACGGATGATGAGGTAAATTATGTTGTTAGTTCATTTAAGGAACTTCTAGAAAACAAGGGATGAAGAAGCAGGTTCCCTACAAGGGGATCAGTCCTAGAGATAAAATAATCCATCCGTAATGAGCTACCACTCAAGGATGGATTATTTTTTATTGTGGAATGACAATATCGAGGCCCACAGGACGCGGGTCATGCAGTCCGTTGCGACAGATGTCGCGTTCTTCGACTGCTCTCCTTAATGCCCCGAATGTAAATATAAGCATTAGCGCTAGGATATCCCCCATTTCAGTTGCAACCAAATCAGTGTATCTACTTTTCAACTATTATAATAATAGTACCATACCACATGAAGAAACTGGAACTATATTACCAGTTAGATATATGATATAATTTACCTGAAGATACATAAAAGGAGATACGAAAAATGGAGAAACAACAAAAACCGAAAAAACCATTCTATAAAAAATGGTGGGTCTGGCTAATTGCCATTATTATTGTGTTTGCTGTCAACAGCAACGATGATGACAAAGCGGACGCAACCAAAGAAGAAAACAAGCCGGCTGTTACTGAATCGGCAAAGGATAAGCCTGAGGAGAAAAAGGCGGAGCCCCAAAAAGAGGAGCCGAAAAAAGAAGATACAAAGGTAGAGGATAACGTACCTAGAGAACATAAATCTGCTTTGAGTAAAGCTGAATCGTATGCAAAAACAATGAACATGTCCAAAAACGCTATTTTTGATCAACTAACATCCGAATATGGTGAAAAGTTCTCCGTGGAAGCTGCCGAGTATGCAATGGCTAATCTTGAATTTGACTGGAAAGCAAACGCTTTGAAAAAGGCCGAATCCTATTCCGAATCCATGCATATGTCCAAAAAAGGAGTCTATGATCAACTTACTTCTGAACATGGTGAACAATTTACTGCCGATGAAGCACAGTACGCTGTTGACAATATGAAAGCGGATTTTAAAAAGAACGCCCTAGAAAAAGCAAAAAGCTATCAGGAATCAATGAGTATGTCACCTGAAGCAATAAGAGACCAACTGACTTCTGATTACGGTGAGAAATTCACACAAGCAGAAGCCGATTACGCTATTACAAACTTAGATAAATAAAACACAAATCATGCCCTCGTCCAATTCTTTGGCGAGGGCGTTTTTATGCACAGGAATCTTTTGCACTTTTTTTGTGCTATTATTAGGGGTAAATCGATTAAATACATACTAGTAACAAACAAAATGGCAATAATAAGGATTGAGTCATTTTGTACTTACGGCACTATCTATATACAGGAGGTCTCCAAATGAATAATAATGATATATTAATCCGATTACGCTATGCTTTGGATTTCAACAATACTGAGATGGTAGACATTTTCAAACTGGGCGGCGTTGAAGTGACAAAAGAAGATGTGCTCCAGTTGCTTACAAAATCAAATGATGATGAAACGGAAAATGAAGAACAAATGAAGTGTACGAATCAAATGTTGGATTCATTTTTAAATGGTCTGATTATCTATAAAAGAGGAAAACAAGAACCAAAACCAGGACAGCCTCAAGGTCCAGCAGTATCTGCCGTGACGAATGAAAGTGTTAATAATCTCCTGCTGAAGAAAGTGAAAATAGCACTCGCGTTAACAAGTGAGGATATGCTTGAGATTTTAGAAGACGCAGGAGTCAGTATCTCTAAAAGCGAATTAAGCGCCGTATTGAGAAAAGAAGGGCACAAGAATTATAAACCGTGCCTGGATCGATATGCTAGGAACTTCTTAAAGGGCTTAGCTATGAAATATAGGGCCTAATGTTAAGGTGTAAAACACAGTATTTAGTTATCTATAACGAATAAAATAAATCGGACCGTCCAATGCTACCAACAGTTGGCGGTCTGTACTAGCAGGTTCCCTACAAGGGGAATCGGCCCAAGTCGAAATAATCCATCCTATGTGAGCTAGACACTCAAGGATGGGTTTTTTGTTGTGAAGCAATTGAAAGTCATCATTCGATACTAGATCCGAATGCATTTCAGTAATATGGGGTACAGAACTAGTAACTAGTCCGTATACTTCCTGAACGGTGAGCTTCATGCCATACATCTCGGCAATATGTTCTATTTTCAAAACATGCTTCATAACCTCGTTTAGTAGTAACTATAGTGAGGAGTGGTTGAAATTAGAAAAATATTCTTCGCAATGATGGTCTTAATCCTTGGTTGTTCTTATGCGCTTCCTACGCATACAACCGCTAAAGCAACAACCGAAATGTATGTCCATGCGAAAAATGATATTGTCCTGCGTGCAGAACCAAAACAAAACGCGAAAAAGCTTGGCACCATTAAGAACCACTCGAAAGTTACTGTAATCTCTTCAGCAAAGGGATGGTCCTATGTACAAGCCGGCAAATGCAAAGGATATGTGTATACGTCCGCTTTATCCAAGAAAAACCCGAAAAGCGCATCAACAACGGTTACCGGCGGCCTCGCGCCTAAAGCAGGGTTGATCCTTACGTATGCACCATCGTTCTTAAAAGAGGAGAAAGAGACGTTTACTGTAGAAAAAGAAGATGAATACACGTACTTATACAATAAAAAGAGTTCCCTTTACCCGGATTTATCGAACTTTACCTACATCGAAGACGGGAGAAGACTGCTTATGGGTGTATCGAGTTCCGACCACATCTTCATCAACGTCCCCTATCCATTGAAACAAGGGGCTACCATAATAGATTCATCTTTGATGTTCGAGGAGCAAAAGGTTCTGGTTGAAAGCATAACGAAAACAGTCACCCTGAAAGCCGGCACATTTAAGAACGTCGTCGTTCTTCGTTATCCGAGTGGTTCGAGAGTTTACTTTGCAAAAGGGATTGGAATCCTAAAAACTACAGATGGAAATGGCAAGATTTTTACGGAGTTGGTTTCTGTGAAGGAAGGGAATTAGATGGCCATTTGTGAAGGTTTTATTTGCGGTTAGGCAATTTGTAATTAATAATAGCAATAGGTTCCCTTCAAGGGGAATCAGCTAGTTGGATAAGATAATCCATCCATTATGAGCTGCAACTCAAGGATGGATTATTTTTTATGGTTACATTGGTTTGCAAATTAGTAAGCGGCCTTAGTTAAAGTAAAGCTTGGATCATAGTCGCTAATTACCTCGACTATTCCTGTGCCAACTGGAAATATATGATGTTCCAAACCATCTGCTAAGCTGCCGGGAAAATGTGGCTTGAACTGGTCTAGATAATCAGAGTGTAGTGCTTTATAAAAACAAGAGTCGAAATTATTTAGACCACTATCATCCCTCGCTTTCTCTGCTAGTAAGGCAAGTATGGACATGGGGATTTCACTGGTATAACGATACGATACTACATAATCCCCTAAGTATTTTGTCCCCTTATCATAAGTGATGTCTACTCTAGTTCCCTTTTTATCAACTAGGATTATAGTTAGCCCCTTGTCATTGAAACTCATATCAAATTTAACTACTTCAATAAATTCTTTAGTAAATTCAACGGTAGGTTCCCAAGTGATTAGTTTTAGTTTTTTTATCATGTACTGGCCAACTTTCCCATTTTATAGATATTACCGACTCTTTGCTTTAGATATACGAGGTTTTTATCCTTAATAAAAAGACCACATCTCGTCTTTTCGATCTTTCAGCTCTTTAAGCACAAATGCCCGATACTCGACCAGTTCGGGAAACTGATAGAAGAAATTCACCTTTGTCTCTGGCACCGTTTGAGGGCTTTCATTGTACGGTGTTAACATGAAGTGGGCAAAAGACTCTGCGATATCTTCATATGGATTCACCGTAGCATATGTGCTCACAAATGAATCCTTGTTACTTTCATAAAAAGCCATTCTTTCTTCCACAGTTTTATTGCCTGCATCTAACCACTGCTCCTCATATTCCTTCAAAAAAGCTTGATAATAGAGATTCATATAACTGTCAGCGTTATAACATTCCCAGTACAATTTCAAATGAAACTGATCTGCTGGACAGGTATACGAATTTACCAGATCCGCCTTATTCCATGTCAGCATATGGCCATACTCATGAACCAGTATAGCCACCGTGGACGACTGAAGCCAATGCTGTACCAAATTAGAAGGCAACACCAATTTCCCCTCATAAGTATTAACATTCGGGTAAACGTTCTCTTGAAATTCAAGGATTTGCAAATTCATTTTATCCCGATCGTATAACGCAAGCACAATATCAGCGATCCCATTGAAGATCGTCGTTTCTTCGCCTTTCGTCAAAACAAATTCATCTTCTATTAATTCATAGCAAGCGATGATGGATTTTTCATCGTCCTTATCATTAGCAGAAAATGCAAGAACAGATTCATCTCCTACCGCTTGCACATTCAGATATGACATATTGTTTGTCTGTTTGAGATCTCCTGAAAAACTAGTAAAATAATCGCTTCCGTTTGCATCCCCTACATCGCGGCATTCACCTACTGTCTGACATATCTCCGAATCAATCGGCTGCGACCAGTATTCATCGACTACTGGTTCATCTACTTGATGGACCTCTTCAACAATTTCCGTCTCCACCAAGTCAGCAATCGCCTTCTCTTCCTCCTCACATCCCGCAAGTGAAACCATTATTGCAGCGAATACCCCCATGATCATCCCTTTCGATACTCCCATATCCATCCCCCGATTCTTTGTATGAAAAGCGATTTGATAGCATTAAAAAACCGACAGAGCCCGCGTAGTATGGTATACGGGCAAGTCTGTCGGAAAGTTTCGAAAGATTATAAAGCCAGTTTGTTTGATTAACAGGCAGCTTGTTGATAATTGCGGACCTCGTAATCAAAGCACTCCAAACAATTGAAGTGTATAATTACAATAGTCTTTTTTGCCTGACTATCAATATTTAGTACCCGGAAATCCGGATAAGATGAAAGTTGGTATAGAATGAAAAGCTATCAGAAGTCATTAGTAGGACTCCTACTAGTAGCCATATTGGCGGCTTGTGGAAACACGTCCGAAGAGTCACAGAATGCCCATACTTCTACTACAGACCCATCACAAAACATTTCAAACAGCAACGACAATGAATCGCTCACGGAAACTGAAAAAGACATTGCAACTACCCCAAAGAGTATGAAGGAAGTATATCAACAAAAACTTGCTACTCGAAGCAAAGAAGTGGACAAAATACGAAAAACTTATTCCAATGACTCATCAACTCTCGCATTGAAAAAAGTCGAAGGAGAACGCTATGATCTGTGGGATGAATTATTGAATGAAGTGTATGGAGTGCTAAAGGAGCAGCTTTCTAAAGAGGAAATGAATCAGTTAAGGGACGAACAACGGAACTGGATAACATATAGAGATGATACCGCGAAGGAAGCATCGCTCAAATACCAAGGCGGTACACAGGAACACTTGGAATATGTGGTTGTGCTAGCAAATCTTACGGAAGAGAGATGCTATGAACTGGTTGAGAACTTTATGGAATAATTTTTTGTCTATACTTGTGCGATAGTGAAGGGTACCAGGTTCTAAAGCAATTCGAAATTCTGTGGGAACCTGGTACTCGAAATGACTTATAAACAAGAGCAGCTAAATACATCTTGACATTGGGGAGGCATAGATTAGTGAAAAAGATTTACATCGGCGCACTACTCATACTACTGATTGCAACCAGTACAGTTTTTTATCATCAACATCAAGTGATAATAGATTATCGGGCGTCCATTTATGGGGAGTTGGCTATCATACAAAAGCCGATAGAACGAATTTTGGAATACCAAGAAACAGCAGAGAAGTATGATGATGCTCAAAGAGCTCAATTAATTGAAACATTATTTAATGCGTTTGCTGATGTCTACAATTCTACGGGTGGTATTGTACGAGCAGAGCGACAAATTGAAGAACAGTATCTTAACGAGTATTTGGATACAAAGAAACAATATGTTCAAATTGTTATTGCTTATGAAGAGGCAACAACATCCCAAGAGCGTGAACAGGCACATAAGCGTCTACTAGAGCATTATAAAGTGTATGAAGAGTTTTTGAAGAAGGTGGAAAAAGAGTTTGTTGAACCCTTCTGAGCAGCTCGGGTACTCGTTGCTTATTGAATTAACGGAGCATTTTAGTGAAGGAGAGGGGGCCCATTGCATTCCTCTTTATTTCGCTTTTGAACCAAAATGTGACGTAAAGGAAGTGGTGGTTTAAGGGTTATTGAAAAAGTGCGAAAAAAAGAGGAAAACCCACGAGTGGTAATCCTCTCTATTGCTATTAAGTTGTAGGACAACCGAAGAAGGTCAGGGCAGGTTGTAGTTCACCAACTTCTATTATGACAGCGAAATCGCCAACAGAGAAGGCACTAAGAGTATCACTTAAAGGAGATGGGCTGTCAATAAATTGAACAAAAAATAGTCTTGGAGTGAGCTCGCCAGTTACTAGTCCCATGCCCGTGATGGAAACAGTGCATTCTCCTTGAATAATTTCACAACTGATTGTTGTAAAAGTTGTTGAAGTAAATGCAAAAGATCTATTATCACCAACAGTAGGGTCGACAAATGATGCGGTAAACGTAGATAGTTCTGGTCTATCTGCACAGATATTTGCTGTAAGAGTCAGTGCTCCGCGCCTAGTCATACCATCAGGAAATGCCATGAGGATATCAGGATCGACGGCAATAGGATTCGTACGCACACCGCATGAACAAGCTAGTCCCATAATTTCACCTCCTTTACTATGTCGTTACTCTATCTTATGTTTATCGGCCGAGCCCGTTTGTGCTAACAATTGAAGTATAAAAACTAGCAACAGCGGTGACATAAAAGAAGTGGTGAAAATGGAATGGATATGATACGGATTGCAGTGATTGAACTTAATTTAAGTCATAGTACGATTTTATTGTGAAGAAATGCACTTACGCTATAGGGTGCTTTACTCAAGGATCAGAGCTGCCTAGTCGGCACTTTATTAAATGATTTCAAAAAAATCCGGACATCAAAAAAAGGAGGTTATCAATGGATGCTTTTCGTGGTTTTCATGTAGATATGTCAAATTATCCAAGTGCACTCGCAGCCTTTCTAATCGTGAGGCTAATCTTAACTGGATTACTGAATGACAAAAAAGAACTAAAAGAAATAGTGACCGTAGTCTGGGACCTGCTATTATTTATTTTTATTTGCTACTTTCCGTTTAAATATCGTGAATATATGATGGACGATTTTGGTTACAAAGTACATTTTGTTTGGTTGCTTATGATAGGGTTGCTTGTACTTCATGTCAAAGATATTTATTCGCTAATCAAATCTAAAAGTACAAAAGAAGAAAAGCAACGACTATAATGCACTTTTTTTGCTAACAGGTGCTTTGAAACGATACCAGGTTCTGAAACAATTCGAAACTCGATGTGAACCTGGTATCAGAAATATTATGCGTAGCCTAACTTTGATTAGGAAGCGGCGTTTCTGGTCGATTAGGGCAATACCTGCAGCTAGGCTCACTACATGTTGACTCACTCCAACAATTGCATGCCGCACAAAAAAACGCATCAAAGTCATCATAGTAAATCAAGTTATTCTTACATGTAGAACAAGATTGTTCTTGATCGATGTGACCGCAAATTTCAATGCCATCGAAAATCACCTTATCAGCGTGTATTTTTATTTTCATAATTAACCTCCAGTTTTAGTGGTCGGTACCTGTACGACAAACATTATGACAATCCAATGAACGGTGTTAGGTCTAAACAATTTAAAATTCAAAGAGAACCTGGTACTCGAAATGATTGCTAAGCTTTTATTTGGTGGTTAGGCAGGCGTTTCCTCCTGAGTCAGTTGTTTTAGAGCGTCAATTGGTTGTTGACCAATAAACTCCCCTATAATGAAGATAATTGGTTTCAATAACCAATCTAAAAAGGACCACGTAATGCTACCAACATTAGGCGCTCTGGAATTAGTAATAGCAGGTTCCCTTCATGGGGATCAGCTCGGGTATGAAAATAATCCATCCATTATGAGCTACCCACTCAAGGATGGATTATTTTTTATTGTGGAACGACAATATCGTACGATTAATGCTCCGAATGTTACCATGAGCATTAGCGCTTCAGATACTGAAATACGACCACCCATGAGTAACTACTTATTGAGAGTTCTCTACAAAGAACTCTATCCCGATTTGTTCCCCTGTCACTTCTTTAAGTATAGTGAGTAGAGTGTCTCTATAGTATGATTGCAACCAATCCACTTGAAAGCTATTGCTGCACACTACACCGATATGACGATCATCGAGCAGGATTGCGGATGTATTTTTGAACCATGTCTCGTAACTTGGAAAACTGATTGTTTGCTTCACCTTCAATAATACATCGTCCCAGAGTCTAAATCGCTCGTCATCATTTATCGTTATTCCGTCCAAGTCTGCAGCAACATCTCGGTCGACATCCTCGGGTTCTTGATAAAATATCCGAAACTTCCCTACTCCGGGTATCTCAATTTCAGAAGCCCTTTTTCGTAATGCCATGCTCCTAAAGTGTTCAAATAACTCGATTTTGTTTGTGATTTGCTTCAATTTTGGGCCCTCCTGTTTCGTTCATTAAAAATCAGTCCATTCATAAAAACTAAAAAAAGACTACCTATTGTACTTCTAGAGGTAATCCTATAAGGAATTTATCCCGTGAATTCCTTCATTCCACAATAGTCCCTAGATATTTTTCTAAACACTCTGCTGCTTCGATTTCAAATTCTCTGTAAACCTACAACCCGGATAATTACTACACCCATAAAATCTCCCATACCTCCCCGCCTTCAAATTCAGTTGCCCACCACACTTGGGACAGGTAGTTTGTAAAGTCGAGGCGACCTGCGTGGATGTATTTTTCGAATCGCCGGTATGTGGCCGTGCCGTCTGTTTGGCACCTTTCACCTTTCGGATTGATTGCAAATGGTCTGCCTTCAAACGCTTCTTCTCTCTTTTATCTTCAACCAACAGCTCTCCAAGCTTTGCATTAATTTCTCTCACGGTAGTCTCATTAATACGTCGCTCTTTGTACTGTTTGATTGTCGCTAGCAATTCAGTAAACTGAATGACATGTGCTAACGTGAAATCCTTTTTGAATTTAAAAGTAGAGCTAGGTGAAAAGGCGATGATCGAATGGACATCCTTCATTTCCGCTTGTCCTATGTACGTAAGCAGAGCTTGCACATGGCCGTAATTCTGTCGGATTGGATTGTGCATTTTTGTTTTCTTTTTATAGATGACTTGTGTCCAGTACGGTTTATATTCATCGCCGAAAATCCAACCGCTATAATGTTTCGTTTCAATGACAAACACACCATACTCTGACGTCACAATATGATCTACTTGCGTCAATCCCCGCTCGCCATTCGGAATATACACATCATGGAAGACAGTGTATGCATCCCCTAATTTCTCAAGCTTGGATTTCACAACCCACTCTCCATACTTTCCTTTGATAATGGGCATTTTCCACTGCACTACTAACGATAAGACTATGACTAAAACAAGTAACGGAAAGACACTTGATGTTATCAGCATAAGTAAAACAGAAAGAATCCCTCCAAAGAAACCCGAAATCATAACAACACCACCTTTACTCTTAATTGAACAGCAGGCTCTTTCAGTACAAGTGAAGTTCGCTTCGTTGCTGCTTCAACACTTCCGATAAGCCCTTCTCTCCGCATACACACAACAAGCTAAGCAGACTTTCCCTACCTTATTATTCGGTAACCTATAACGTTGGAACTCTGATACTTTCCTTTTACATATCCCACATCTTGATCTAAATAAGCTCAACAATCGAATCCCCCCGCCTTTTTTCTACATAATTCGCATTAATTAAATAGTACCATATAACATGTAAAATATTCCTTATAATTTAGGGATAATTCTTGCAAAATACATTTCTCTTCCATTACTATCAACATCTCTATCCAGCGCTATGCTAAAATATAGAAAATTGCAACCTAAAGGAGAAAATCATATGCCAATCTACAACAAACTTGTACGAGACCTGATACCCGGCATTATCGAAAAGGACAGTAAGACGTGTGTCACCTATATATTGGACGACTCGCAATACATAACTGAAGTGAACAAGAAGATGCATGAGGAATTAGCGGAATATGAGGGAGCAATCTCCTCTGATGATGCCGTTGAGGAACTGGCCGATTTGCTGGAGTTGATTCACGCTGCTGCTAAGTTTCACGGGGTTACGGTGGAGGAACTGGAAGCGGTACGTGCTGAGAAAGCAGTTGAACGAGGCAGTCTTGAGGAACGGATCTTTTTAGTGGAAGTAGAAGATGACTAAATTTATTAATTCGAAATGAAGTACCTCCATCTTTAAATCCCCCAAAGAAGTTTCTCCACCCTTGTGCATCCTTCACTGTATTACGATTCCCATTACAACCGGGCATCTCAGAAGACCTAAAAACTTATTCCTTAAACCGTGTTTAATAAGCTGTGTTAAAGGATTTTGTTAATATTCGCCACACTCGAACTCCTGTTCTATAATAAGTTTACAAGAAAAAATAATCAGTTTATTTATTAGGAGGATGTATTATGCAGAAAAAAGCTTTAGTAATTATTGATATTCAAAATGATGTAACAAAGAATTACAAAGATATCATTGACAATATCAACAAATCAATTGATTGGGCGGTCGAAAATAATATTCATGTTGTTTATATAAGACATGAGAATTTGTCACCTGGTACGAGAACTTTTAAAACAGATACACTAGGTGCCGAATTAGCTCCAGATTTGAAAATAGTATCAGAAAATGTTTTTACAAAATATAAAGGAAACGCATTAACAAGTGAAGAATTCACGGAATTTATTAGTATAAATGAAATAGACGACTTCTACATAACTGGAGCGGATGCTGTTGCTTGTGTTAAGTCAACTTGCTATAACTTACGTAAATCAAACTATGGGGTTAGTGTACTATCAGATTGCATTACCAGTTATGATAAAAAGAAAATTGACGGCATGATAGACTATTATGAAAGTAAAGGATGCGAGATAATTTGTTTGAATGACTTATTGATTTAATAATTTTTAGGTCCATAAACTTATACCAAGGGGTCCCACCTGTCACGCTGCTCTCATCTCGAAGTCTCAATTAACAGGTGTAAAAAATCAACATTGGGCTTTAACATAGCCTTTAAATAAAACATACAGAGAAGTATCCTTTTCACCATTTCAAGTCTATATAGTGTGTGAAAGGAGGGAAAGCAAATGGCGACAATCGAATTCAAAAACGCGGTAGGAAAGGTGTACTTCGATGGCGGGATGACGGAGGATGGGAAATTGATCCGAAAATCGAAATCCTACCGTAATATCGCAGAAGGCGCGACGGCTGACAACCTACACAACGCCCTGACACAATTGGCACAGCTCTCCGAATATCCATTAATCGGAGCAGAAAGGGTAGAAACAGGAGACATTATGAACTAAGTAGAAAGGGGAGATGAGGAATGGCGAAAACGTTACAATTAAACTTCACGACTGCTGCGGGAAAACAAACATCCCTAACAGTGGACGAGCCAAAAGCTGGATTAACACCAGCCGAGGTGGAGGGAGCCATGCAGGAGATTATCAATTCACAGGTTTTTGAAGTGGATGGCTCTTTTCTTGCAACCGTAAAAGGCGCCCGCATTATCGAACGCACCGTAGATGATCTTGTAAAGGCATAAGAAAAAGGCTCTCCGGCTTGGCTGGGGAGTCTTTTATCATTAAAAATGAGGAGGCGAATTCAAAATGGAACAGTGGATAAATCTTATACAACAAATCGGATTTCCGATTTTTGTATCTTTTTATCTCTTACACCGGCTTGAAACGAAACTCGAGGCCATACACAATGCGCTAGTTTCTTTGAAAGTGAATTGAACTTCACTTGAAGGTTATGAATTAATAAAGGTACCAGGCACCCAAGAAATTAAGAATTGATCGGGTGCCTAGTACTTAATTATAGTACGGTAAGAAATTCACACAGTGAATCTGGCAAAGAGAGCAAAGGAGAGCATATTCCCTTTGATGCTAAGTTAAAAACGGGTGTCTCCTAATATGCATGTGAAACTAGCAGCTCTTGTTTTTCTCTGGCATAAGAAACCAAACACACATTACTTTAAATGCTACTATATTACTATATTAATATTTTTCCCCAATAATACATATATTTAATTATGAACGGAGGAGAATTGTGGAAGAACAAAAAACTAGTAACTATGATATCGTAATTTATGCTTTAGCCTTTTTTTCAGCAATTTTATTATTTATTTTTTCAAACAAGCTTTCTGCACCACTGATTTTGGAAATCAATTCAGGTACACCAATCTTTGAGTTGATGTTCAATTCCGAAAAAAGCATTTCTATGTTAAGTAATTTAGTCTTTCCATTGCTAATGATGATAGCCGGTGTAATTATTCTTTCCAAGACTCTATGGAAAATGGCGATATATATCCTATTCGAGGTAGATATACTAACCAATAAAATAATCTTATCAATTCTATTAGTCATCTTTTTGGCGCTAATTGTAAATGCTCTTCTTAATACATGGGTATTGTTTAAGACAGTAGTACTTTTTACTATAGCAAGTTTTATTGTTCTTGCAGTTTTCGGTTCACTATTAAATAATTCATCTGCAACACATAGGTGACAATTTTAAAAAAGAATCATGTGAGGTATCAGGCACAAATTCAATTCGAAATTACTTGAGTGCCTGGTACCTATTTTTATTCAAACCGAACGGGGGCATGGAGATTGAATAGATACCTCGACATTTTATTGTTGGGTTTTGTGCCGGCGTTTCGCTTGCTGTACTTGTAGACTTTATATCTTCTTTGTTGTGAGATTGGGCTCTTGCTCAGTCTCTATTTTTTATGGGTGAACTTACCTAAAACATTACTCCAAGTTACATTGATCCTCCTCCCCTTTTCCCATATACTTTAACTATATGTCTTAGATCCAAGACATTCTATTATAAATAAGTAAACAATGTGAGGTGCAGTATGTCCTATTGGCAGTTCTCCCCGATTCCAAATATAGAGGAGTCCAATTTCAATAAAATTCTTGAACGATTTTATAACTTAAAAGTAGCGGGGCTTATCCGTGAAAATATCCAAAACTCACTAGATGGCAGATTGCTTGATAGCGAGGGTCCTGTAAAGTTCTCTATTACAACAGGTACGATCCAAAAGAAAGACGTTCCAGGAATCAATGAAGTAATCGAACGTATTCATTCCTTGAAAGGCCGTAACAGTTATACGAAAGAAGCCATTGCACATATGGTGAAAACGTCTGAGGAGGAAGAGGTTCACTATATCTCTTTTGAAGATTCCAATACGAGAGGCTTGAGTGGCGCGAAGAATGGCCAGAGCAATTCTCCTAAAGACACGTGGGCGATTTACGCCTATAACAAAGGGGTCCATTCAGAGGAAGAGAATGCAGCTGTCGAAACGTCTCGCGGTGGTTCTCACGGAGTCGGTAAAATTGCTTCCAACGCTGCTTCAGATTTGAATGTCATGTATTTCGCAAACTGCGATGCGAACGGAGACCAGCATCTAGGGGGTACCGTGCAACTCATTGAGCATAACTATAAAGATCAAAGTTATCGTTCCACAGGCTACTTCGCGGATATTACATATCTAGATGCCAATAAATCCAAATCAAAATTCTATCCCTTTAAGAACAACTTCCATGAAGTTTTCGAAAAGAAAACGCGTGGATTAAAAATCATTATCCCGTTCTTACGAAAAGAATATAGCGATGAAACGGAAATCATTCGCAGCGTGTGCGACAGCTTCTTCGTTTCAATCCTTCTGAATAAATTAGAAGTCGACGTCAATGGCAGAAAAATTAACGCCGATAACATTCAGGAATACGTGAAAGACCCGGAATACTACACCCAAAACATTGCGGACATGAAACACGTATTCACCCCCCTCTATGTAAGCACTTATCTGGAACAGCCTGCTCGTACACTTCAAGTATCCGACGGCAAAGACGACTACGAATTCAACCTGTACTTCAGGTACGACGAAGAAATACCAAAAGGCAGAGTGGCGATTGTCAGGACAATTGGCATGAAAATCGAAGATAAAAAAGTAAAGAACAAAGCGAACCAGCCATTCAACGCCGTCTTGATCGGCGGAATGAAAGAAGATGCGTATTTAAAGTCACTAGAAAACGAATCGCATACTGAGCTCACACATGATCACATTAAAGATCCTGTGCTGCAAAAACGAGCGAAGCGATTCATCAACAACTTGTCGAAAGCGATGACTGCCGTTATTGACGAAGCGGTGAAAGAGCATAACCCGACAGATGGCAAAATGGATACGAAAGACTTGCTGTATGTTTCTGAAATCCAATTTAAACAAGAATTGTCGAAAGCGATGGGCGCAGTAGTTATCGATAAGAAGAAACCGGTCGTCAAAATGGACGATGATTTACCACCTGGACAAGACAAAAAGAAATCTGGGACCCGCAAAAAACTTACACCGCCGATGATTAAACCAGTGAAAAGGGATAGATCTGCGGATGATACCGATTCAACCGATGACAAGCCAGTTAGCATTTTCAACATCCACCCGAACACCGTTGAGCGTCTACTCATGGGGAATAAAGAAATCGTTCGATTCAATCTCTCTAGCAATGAGGAAGTTAATAAAGCTTTTACATGTAACGTCAGCATTTCAATCATTGACGGCATGGGCCAAGAATACAGAAGCGCATTCAAACTGAAAGATAATTTCAGTCAAGTCATCGATAAATCCACAGGCTCAACTTGCTCACTCAACAACAATAAAATAAATCATGTGACGATCAATAAAGGTGTAGCTGAATTGACCTTCGATCTGAAAAGCAACTACAACCGTGCATTGAAATTCGTCTATTATGTAGAGGTGTAAAATGATTTACAAAAAGGATGCCAATTTCCCGTACCCAGTGCTAACGAATACATCGAACAGTTATGAGAGCGGCGGATTTACGTTGAGCGTTGATCTGAAGGAGAATACAGATAACTATCGATTCGATATCGAATACGAAGTAGAATCCGAGTTTTTACAACGGCTACTCGCTCGCAAACAAGCTCAGCTTTTCTTAATCATCCAGTCGAAGGATAATAAGTTCTTCAAACTGCAGCCAGATGAGCGTGCCATCGAGATTGCGAAATCACGTTTATCCATCAACACACGAACGTCTATCCAAATGAGCATTCAAGCAACGACTGATATTTCATTCCGTGACAATGAAGACATTAACGACTTCTATCGGGAGTTCAAGGATGACATCGTCGTTCCGAAACATGCACTTCTCGGCTTTTCGAACACCGTCATTTTTGAAGGCAGCTCCACAAAACCGTTCGATCTATTTGAACGGAAGATTGACGCTACGTTGAAGTCTGATATTAAAGTAGAACTCGGCAGTGAAACGATTGTCATTCATTACAAAAATGAAGATCTCCAATTCGCTGGCATGCCAATGAGCGGAACGTTAAATAACCCGTACATCTATATGGGACTGCAGAAAGCATTACACCGCTTCGCAACCAATCCCGATTATGGCGATGACGGACATGTCTACCTGGACGATGTTGAATTGCCAACAGATCAGCTAGACGCCAAGCTCTATCGACTCATGAAAGCGAAGATGGTCTACGAACTAGATGTCGACTCGCTTGACGAAGTGATCTACAAAATTTCCGACCGCGTCATTGAAAAATACGCGACAGCTGTGAAAGGATTGGAAGCAAGTGGAGATTAAACTGCTAAGCAAAGGCTACAAGAAAAACGAACAGTTTTACAATGACTTCTTGAATGACACGATCGAAAGCAACGATGACTACTTTTCCGATGAAACCGTCTATATAAAAGCAGCTCCGGACTTCCCCATCTATATGGCGAAAAGAAGTGAAGAAGTCAGGAAGCAATTGTTTCTAGAAGCATTCGAGACAGTCGGCAATCACTATCTAGGCAGCAACCGTGAATTGCATTTTGACGAACAGTTCTGCCACTCGTTGCTCGTCTTGAAGAAGCGTGATTTCCTGCTAAGGGAATACCCGGAGATCAAAGACAGCATCACGAATTTCAACAACATTGTGCTGAAGAACTTCGACTGGGAAAACTACATTTACAAGACTGTAATTGGAGCAGAATATATAACCGACCTAGTCGAGGACGAAGCAACTCGCAAACACTATTACGAAGTCATCGTCGATAACTTGGACCTCTTTAACTATATGATTAAGTACGAAGTCTTCCGCAACAAACAATTCGTGTTTAATATCCTGTCGATTGTCGATGAATTAGGGCTATCCAGTGTATTGAAGAAGAAAATAACGGACCGCGATGACTTAGGTGATGATGTTCGGGTTGGACGGCAAGTACTCCTGGAGTTTAATAAAAGCTATCCCGTGGTGATGTCACCTATGTTAGAGAAGGAGGAGCTTAAGGAGATCTTTATGGAGTATCTTGGGTATTATGTTAATGTTGCGGAGCTTGAGATTTTGGTTTGAAGGGCTAAAAACAGGCAACAAACTATTCGTGATAGAGTGAGCGATTCCTTGCAAAGAAGGTTAACTAGAAATGGCCAAATATAAAATAATCCATCCTATAGAGTTTACCGTTCGAGGATGGATTATTTTGTGTATTAACAATTAGAACTTAAGTCAAAATCTATTCCGCCAAATTTCACAATGATGCTTTGGCCGTTCTCTTGATTTTTTTATTCTACGGACGGCTAACCGGGCATTAATTAAAAGAGACTGTGAACGCCTCGTCAGTAATTTGCCTGCCCTATTTATCCTCACTTATCTTAACTGCTAATTCCTTTAAATTTTTAAAGTTTCCTGGTGAAAATTCACTACTGTAGTCTTCTATTTTTTCTATTTCCTTAGGATTGTTTAACACAATATCAATAATACTTAATTGTTTCTCTATTTTCCTTTTTAATGGAATCACTTCTTCTTTAGCATCTTCAACTTCTTTTCGTTTTGATTTATATTCTGCAATTTCTGTATCTAGTTTCATTAATTTTTCAAATTCATCAAAATCTACGAAATCAGGTTTAATTATAGGTTCGTTATAAGAATATATTATTTGCTGCAATGTTTTATTTAGGTAATTATATTTAAGTATTTTATTGTCTAATTCAACTGTCAATCTAGCAATCTTAGTCAATACCGAGAAATAATAGGCACCATAGTTTCTTTCACTTGCTTCTTCAATAAATCTTTGAGCATTCTCTTTTTCATATAAGTTGGGAGTTATTATAAGTTGTTTATTTTTCGCCACTCGTTCCAAATGGTTTAATAAATACTGCGGAATTATATCATTGCTATCACAATACTTTATATATATATCGAAAGGCTTTTCACTCTCATTTATAGCACTTTCAATTTTATTTACGAGTAACTGTAAGTAATAATATGTGAAGTCTTCTTTACTTTCTCTTTTCATTATATTCAATACAGAAAAATCAATATTCATTAGTTGATCAAGTGAATTACTGCCAATTTCTCTCTTTAATTTTTCGACCAGTTCACGTTCTACAATGTTAATTAACTCAAGCCAATTAATCTCTGAATAATATTTCGGCTTTATAGTCCTTAGTAATACGCTTATTTCACTTGATTTTCTAAACGAACGGTTAATATACTTATCAACCCAACGTTTTATTTGTTCTTCACTAAACTTAATTATTTTTTCCCATTCATTCATAGTTATATTTGAATGTTTGTCATCAGAAAGCAATTTATATCCAGCTACTTCTTCAATGGTGTTATGATCAATATCATTTGTAAACAATGTATCGATCGCCGTATTTCTAATTTCTTTCCAATGTCCATTGGAGATATACCAAGGTTTTACTTTATGAAGAATATCTAGCTGTTTATAGTAATATGACTTTCTATAAAGACCCCGAATATACAAATCTTTAAAAGTGCTCAATAAATATATAACTATAATTATCCACGCGATAATAAGTGAAAAACTTATTTTATGATTTTCTAATGCATTAAGTCCCTGCCCCTCATTATGCTTAATAATCAGTGTCGAATCTTTAATAGGTTGTATGTTTGTTTGGATAACCATTTTGAATGTTCCCGTAACTGGTAGAGAGGTATATACAAGTTCAACGTTATCGTGACTTTTATATATTTGAAAATCATCTCCACTTGAATTCTTTTCAACGCTAACATTTTCAATTTCACCGTTCAAAATTACTTGAATATTGTTCGCTTCTTTATTTCCAGTATTTTTCACTTCTAATAATTGAATGTTTGTGTCCTTTTCCAAACCAGCAATATCCCCAATTATTGGAATGTTTTCTGAAAGTGTATATTTAACCTCAGGAGACTGTTGTTGGAAATATAGTAGACTTAATCCTGCTAAAATAGAAATAATAAAGGAGGAAAAATGTTGTGTTACAAACTTCTTCAAAGTTATTCTCCTATCTATACACCTTTTTTTCTTCTTGTAACATGTGTACACTAATTAATTTCCTGAATAGAGTTGTATCTATTTTACCATAATTCATTATCTTTCCAAATTAGATTTTCGAAGAGTAAGTTATTATGAGATTTGAGATATCTTTAAATCGATACTATAATTATCTAAAAAGCCTTCACGTAATTATATAACGGACATGAAGACCCCACTATATTCCATAAGCTTTTTTTAATGTCGATGTATTAGACCCCATCCTGTGACCTAGCCTTCTTGAACTTGCCCAAATATCCCTTACATACTAAAAACCCCTTGTCAACACAACCGTCTCCTAGCACCCACCAACATCAAGTGTTTCTATTCTCTCCTATGCTCTACCGTGACCTATTGACATAGCTCTATGTAATTCCATTGGCTACCCAAAGAAGAGAATTTATACTGCCACCTGCTATACATGTCCATTTTTCCGGTAGTGCCTTCTCCGCAATTTATCAATAAAGCGGTAGAATCATCATTTTAAAATTGGATATACCTGCTAAAAGATGTCAAGATATCCACCGTTCATTCGATGATCTAGCACAAATACAGCATACACATGCTACAGAAAAAAACTCATCTACTTGTGATGCTTCATATAAATGAAATAAAATAATCCATCCTATTGAGTGTGCCACTCTTGGATGGATTATTTTTGCAGATAAACTATTAGAACTTAAACCAAATATATTCTGCCAAGTTTCGTAATGCCTTGGCTCTTCTCTCGATCTCTTTTCTATTCCACGTTCCACTGACAGGGCTATAATTAAACGCTTTAATCGCCTTGTCATGCTTAGTATTTTTCGTCCCTGTATTAACACTTTCGACGATCGTTTTGGTAAGCATTGTTTGATTATTATAAACCTGTTTTTTACTATCAAAGTCCTTGTTCTTTAGAGAACTATTTCCAGACGGGTTTATTAGCGTAAGATTTCCGATACTTGATACTAAGGCTTGGTAATCCTCTGCAGTCTCTTTGACATGTTTCCAACCAGCAGACTTTTCTTCAGGCATGATGTGTTCAATCGTGAAACCGGAATGATCAATATCATCTAAAGACTCACCTAATTTAGACAGAATATATTTAGCTTTTTTCCGGTCAGACTTTTTCATTTTAAAATCCACTAGAGCGGTTAAGGCCTGCTCTTTTTTATCCAAGATTAATGCTTCTATATCCTTGATCGCTTCTTCAAATAATGCAGTGTCTATATGTGCATTTCTAATCTTTCCTGCAACTTTATACAGGCTTTTTTCAACAACATTAAATCTTGAAGCTGTAATTACGTAAGAGAAGATTAATGACTCCATTAATGTAAATACTTTTTTCCTCTTTGTTTCGTCAAGCTTCTTTGAAGCCAACACCATAACTAATACTTGCTTGACCCCTAACGCAATACAGTTATCAATAGATTCCTCGAAATTACCAGAGAGTGCTTTCACGTATAACTTGGCCTCATCAGCCAATTCATTGATAAATGCATTAATTCCTTCATTTGTATTTATCTCATACCCTAATGAGGCTTGACTAACTGTAGATGATTGGGTTCTCTTCTCAAACCAGTCATATAATTTAGCCTTCTGTACGAGGTGCCCTTTTGACATTACATAATGCTTTAAGAACGTGGAAGTTGGAACGAGCATTTTTCCATTATCAGAGGTTAGAACATTGATGAAGTTATCCCAGCTTTTTGCAACTTGATCATAGCTTCCGTCAGATAAGTTCCTCAGCAACATATTTTTCAAAAGATCTTCTGGCTGGAGTTTCGCCCCTCTATCATTTAACGTCTCAAAGATTCGAAAAGCCATATTAAGATCACTAGTTACCATGGAGACAATATGTACCCGTTTTGCCAAGTAGTTAATGAATCTTTTCAGTTCATTTTCATTAAATGAGCCCAGTTCTTCTTCAATTGTTACTCTGGCATTAGCCATATTCGTTTGAGATGTGGTAACCGTATTCCCAACAGGTCTACTATTTATTAAGTTAGTAAAAAAAGAGTTATCCTTTTCATGGTGTTTCAAGCGATTCATTGAAATAATAACCCCTTCATCATTCGGCGTCCCTTTGTAGAGGTATGGGGAATACAAACCTATATAATCAGTATCATTATTCTTATTAAATTGTGCTACCGCTACAGCAAAGATCAAAGAAAGCGTAGTAATCCTCTGTTGTCCGTCAACGACTACCTTCCGCTCTTTGCCTTCCGAAAAAACCATGCTGCCAATAAAATAGTCCTGTGTATGATCCTCATCCATACTTTCTTTAATATCGCTAATTAAGTCTTTTATATTATCCTTCGACCAAACGTAGTTTCTTTGAAGTACGGGTATTTCATAGTAATCTTGCCCATTCAACAATCTTTCTATATTAACTAAGCCATCTGAATAAAATTGTTTTGAATTACTCATTTCAATTAACCTCCTAAATCACCAACAGATACTGCATATGCGATACGCCCTATTGTTATGGAGATCATATCATACATCCTTAGTCGGGATCGATAGGCAGCTATGATTTTGTTTAAAAGTATAATTGAAATTAAGATTGTATCTTCTTATCCATAAGCATGTAACAGTAGGTGGTTTGCTTTTAAAAGCATCCTACTTCAAAGTCCTATTAATCATTAGATTTATTCCGATTGCCATTTAATGGTTCATCCAATCAGGCAATGAATGATATCTCAAGTTAAGTTAATATGTCTAAAATTATTTTGATTTAAATAATCCAATGTGGATATAAGATCTATTTCATGAGCCATATGGATCTTATCTTGCAGGCTCTTTGGTAAATAAATTGAGTACTTTGAGGAATAATATTCATTTTCTTTGGTATGTGGCAATAGCGCTTCCGGTTGCCAGTCTTTTTGCCGAATCTTGCTTAGAATAGTATTAATTTCAGGCGTCCCTTTAATTCTAATTCTCCCAATACCATCTATCCCTATTACATTGACACCAAATGCTCTTAACATCCAACCAAGAGTTTGAGCTATTGTTGTGCCAGTAAAGGTCTCTATCAACATCTCTTCTTTATCTACCCAAACTGGCCTTTGATTCGACAAAAATCCATAATGCTGATACTTAGCACGCATGCTATTGAGTGTATTTGTAGCTTCCTCGTTCGTATATGAGAACTCTCTATCAGAAATAGCAATCTCCCACATTTTTTTTCCGATTTTTTTGTGCAGCTTCCCCCCACTACCTACATACAGGGGAGGTTTTCCGTTCACTGCGCTATTTACATATACTTTATTTTTATCCGCATCGACACCTAAGATGGTCCACAATTTACCTGCTAGTATAATATTGTCTCCTGCACTGATGAAGGGTGATTTGTCTAGTTTACCTATCCTTCTAATCCCGGATAAGACTTCATATTCTTCAGGTGTTATGAAAACCGAGTAAAATTCCTTACTCCTTAATATCCGTTCCCCTTCAATCCCAACGATTAGTTCATCCTTTTCTCGAACAACTTCTAAGTGATCTTGCTCAATCATATGGCTGATCAATGCTTGGAGACTCACACTATCTATGGTATATAAAATGTGATTTGATCCAATTCTATCAATTAGTTCACTATAACTTACACCATTTGTCTCTTGGCAAATAGAGATGATTTGATGGAATGCAATGTCTATCGGAAACGGGTAATTAGCAGAGGGCTCTATCCATTTCTCAAGTACCAACTCCATAACGGCTAAGGACTGTAAAAGGCTATCTTCCTTGGTGCTATATAGTTGTAGCATTTGGTTTGCATCTTTCTTTCTACCAGACCGGCCTAGCCTTTGCTTTAAAGAAGATACAGTAAACGTGCTATCCAATTGAATAACAACGTCAATATCCCCTATATCAATTCCTAATTCCAATGAACTTGTGGCTACCACGCTTTTCGGTAGTTTAGATTCCATAATCGTTTTCTCTACAAATTCTCTTTCCTTTTTATCTATCGAAGAATGATGCGCGTAATATGTTTCCCCCATTTTCTCTCTTTCGGCTAGCCGATTTAAAAACACTGTAGTCTCTTCAACGTTACCTCTGCTATTACAAAAAATGATTGCTTTCTGATCCCTAGTCAATTCGCGTATATCCTCAAAAAATTCAACCGGAATTCTTTTATCCTCGTCCGTAGGTATGTGCATCAGGTGATATAGTAATTTCTTATCACTATCTAAAGCCTCAATGACCTCTACGGTTTTCGGATTGCTAAAATTAATCCATCGTTTCACGAGTTCAAAATTGTCTATAGTGGCTGATAATCCTATAATTCTAGGTGCATTTAGTGTGTAACTTTGAATTCGAGATAATAAGGAGCGGAGATGTACACCTCTCTCACTTCCAATGAAAGAATGAATTTCATCAATAACAATAAACTCTAAGTGTTGGAAAATTTGTAGCAGCTGTCCTGTTCTATTGATAAATAAACTTTCAATTGATTCAGGTGTAATTTGTAGGATTCCAGCTGGTTGATTAATAAATTTTTTCTTTTGACTTTGATTAATGTCACCATGCCAGCGATGAATTGGGATATCTGTATACTCACAAAGTTTTTCAATTCTCCCAAACTGATTATTAATTAGTGCTTTAAGTGGCGATACGTATAGTACTTTTAATGTTAAGGACGCCTTCTTCTCAATTAGAGAAACGATTGGCAATAAGGCTGCCTCGGTTTTCCCGGATGCCGTCCCTGATGATATAACCACATCTTTATTTGTATTTAGGATTATAGGTATAGTTTTATCTTGAATCTGGGTGAAACTATCCCATTTCATATCCCAAATCTTTTTCTGAATACTTTCGGACAACAACTCGAAGGAACTCATGGTAATCTCTACCCTTCTGTCCTTGAAAATCGCGACTGAATAGTAGATACTGTGTTTGCAGGTACATCTCTTTCTCCGAAAATTTCAGAACGAATAAAATCAGGGTTTTGATAGATTATATTTAGAGCCCCTAGGAACTTCCTTATGATGTCACCAACTGTTAAGTGTATATTTGCACCCGGTCTCGAATATTCAATGCGAAGAAAGTTCTTAATTTCTTCATCACTAATATCAACATCATATCCATAATGTCCTGCATGGATATCTCTAAGATTCCGAAGAAGAACGAATGTGTCATCATGTTGTAGAGGCGTTAACTTTATAACTGGCTGGGTAAGATCCCGATATTCCGACGTTTCGTGCGGGTTTGACTCTAAACGTCGTTTTAATGCGCCATAGCTGAACAGTCCCCGACGTTCATCCTCCAAGAATTCGGGTGTGCCACCGAATGTTATATATAATCCGTCCATATTTCCTTGCAAGGTGTCGTTGTAAATCCTTAATATGGTTTCATAATTTTTATCCCGTGCCTGAGGGTGTGTAATTTTATAAAGATTAATTGCTTCGTCAAAATTAATTACCAAGCCCGAGTAGCCAATTTGCTTAACAAACTGAGAAAGCACTTTGATGTAATCATAGTAATTGCTATCGTTAATAATATCTCTTACTCCTAAATCTGCTTTAGCTTCAGTTTTGGTACCATATTCACCTCGTAACCACCGTATTGCTCTACGTTGAAGTTCAGTATTATCTTCAATAAAACCTTTAAAATACAGAGTTAGTATACGTGCAAAGTCATAACCGCCTGTTAGAGCGTCCATCTTAGCTACAATTGAAGTGATTTCTGCTTCAACATCCTTAACAAACTCTAAATCATCGAAGTCTACAGAGCCATAATCCTTCTTTTTAACAACCAAGGACAACACTTCACTAATCCATTTATCCAAAATCGTTGGAAGGGCCCCTCCATCTGGCACTGTAGACGTGGATATATTTTTCATTAATTCAGTGTAAATAGCGACCGCCTTTCCTTCACCGCCATACAATCTTCTTTCCGGCGTAAAGTCCGCTTTTGTAACAACAAATTTTTCAGTAAAAGCAATTTGCTGTGTTAGAGCTTGGATAAAGCTCTTTCCACTCCCAAAGGGACCAATAATAAATTTTATTATAGAGGAACCGCTTTTCACATTGGTTAAATCAGTAAGAATTTGCTTCGCTTCCTCTGCACGACCTACCATTATATATTGTAGACCTCTACTAGGCACGACTCCCCCTAACAACGAATTTATTATAGCAGTTGAATCGCGTTTATTAATCTTCAAGCTTTACTCTCTCCTTTACCAATGGTAGGCACTGCTCGAATTCTTCATAGATAACAATGCTTTCACCCTGCTGTTCCAAAAGATTATCTCCAAGGAATTCATTCGACTTTTCATTCAATGTACTCAAAAACATTCCAAGCATCTGTCCCTGTTGCTTCACGAACAACTTTGCCTCTTCACTGTTAAGTTGTTCGTTTTCGAACTGGGACAAAAACTCCACTTCCATATTTGTCAATGACTCTATAAATTTATTAAGATCTCCGTCATCAGTACTTCCATAAATCAATTCTTGTTTTAAAAGAACATTATTAACTTCAGGTTTTGAGTTAACAGCCTCATCTTCGTCTTTGTTCCCAGAGTCCCCATCAAAGAGAGCCGAAAACTCTTTCTGCAAATCTTTATTCGCGTTTGCTATTTCTTCAATAGTCGCATCATTAAATTGAATTTTAGCGACACGACTACTATGATTCGATTCTTCCTTCGGCTCATACTCTTTTGTAGGTCGAGGAATTTTACTTCCAGATGAAGGACCGCTCTCCTCCTGTACCACTTTGAAACGCTTATTAGCAGATTTCACTTCTTCAAGTCTTTCAAATATCTCTTGTTTAAAATCGTCTGGCAATATACCATCCTCGACTTTTATTTCACGCTTCTCTCCATTCAGTGAACGGGTAACATTTTCTGCAAGCTTAAACAAGGCCGTTATTTCTTTGTAGAGTCTTTCGGTAGGAATATAGTTAGTTGTATATACATGGACATCGTCAACATCTCTGGCTAGAACAGCACTCCTAAAAAGGGGTCTTACATTGCGTTTTGTCACTTTCTCAAACCAAACATTCTCAAGCTTGCTTCCCTGTTCTTCATAATATTCTCTAAGCAGTGGGATACTTTCTTTGAAAGTTTTGTAAACCTTATTCTTGTTATTTAAAAAAAATACCGTCTCACGATAGTTTTGGATATAAGGCTTCCATGCTGTAATCGAGATTTTTTCAAGCACCTCTCTTTTTTCAACTAACTGCATATATAAGGAAGGGATTATTTCTAAGTCATCCCGCCATTCTTTCGCTAGTTCTCCTTCTCCCAATTCCAGTAACATATCGGCAATCCAATCTGATAAGTAATTGGCTACGTTAGGAATTCTCCCAATATAATTGTCATGTAACCTAACTAACATGCTTACGTTAAAGGCTGCCTTGGGGTGAAAAGTATAATTAATTAGTTCATACGTGAATAAAATAAGGTAGCTTAAATCCACGTCCAAATAATTTCCTTTTAAAGCTTGTTCCCTCCAATAAAAATACCATTTAAGCTGTCTATCATTTAATTTGCTAAAGGTTGTCCAATATTCTTTTAGAGGAATTTCTTGACACTTAATTTGTCTTTTATTTCTATAACTAAATGAATCTCTTGCGAAGTCTATTTGACTACTCGAATAGGTTATAACAATGTCGCCTCTATTTTTACTTTTCCTTGTATTTACTAAGGAATGAACATCCGCTTCTATTTTTTTAGGCGTTTGTAGTTGTTCATATTTTGCAAGTATGACGTCCTGCTCATTGTATAGGCTATGATCTTTAACTAATTCTTTCACGGTTTTTTTTGGTGAAACTACTACTTCTTTTTCTGTTTTATTTGCACTACGCTTTATATTTTCTAATGTAGTAGTATTATGGACAATTTTTCTATCAGGAGAATTGATCAAACCATCCTTTATTTGGGCATTAATCCTATCATTCCACTTTTTTATAAAGAATAAATCAATCCAGCCTAGAACCACCGGTATTAATGTCCAACAAAATAATAAGTAAACAATTCCCCTAATGTAGTTTCTGTAGTAAAAGTGGTGTACACCAATACCTCCAAATAAGGCGGCAAATATATATCCTGCAGTTTCCGATTTATAAGTAGGCAATTCACAACCCCCTATAACTTAAATACTGTATTCTATCCATTCCTTTTTACATTTCAACATAAACTATTTTCGATCTTGAGTCCCATAACTCTCCTCCTCATCCACCAAATACAACGTCTCCTCTCTCTCCTTCCGATACAAAGTAACCCTCTCTAACCTTTCCTTCAAATAATCCTGCAATGCCGAATCCGTACAAAACACAAAACATCCCTTCTGCCCACGAGTCATTAACGTCCTATATGTATTTCTAATGATGGGATCCGCCAATGCATGTGCTTTTTCCGGGTCTTCTTTTGCAATTCCTTTAATTCCCCTTAAGGACTGATCGGTCTTTGCACGCTTTGTGAAATCCGTAATAATTTGTCCGTTCTCAAAACGCATGTCGTTACCTATAATTACCCCGACATAGTCGAACTCCAATCCCTGTGCAGTATGGATGCAGCCGGCTTCTCTAACAGAGGAGTTTTCAATCGCCCATGTGTTTTCGATGTTCCAACTGATTCCGAAATCGTGCTCAGGTATAGAGATATCATGGTGGTCCACGTCCTGCCGATTTTCCTTTGGCCATTCCCAACAATACCCCGCCATCACACGGGATTTATTGTTTCGTTCATTCAATCTCTCAATTTCAGCAAGCAGGTCATTCGGATCATCGTATAGTCTAATATCGTAATCCATTCCCAAGTCATTCTTATTTGCCGTATTTCTAATTTGCAGCACATCATCTAGCCACGCGATATAACCGTCAGATCCGTCGCATCGGAACTGAGATGTAAGTTCACATGGAATTACTTCAGCATTGTATTGTTCCGCATAATAATTAATCATGTCGACACTGCCGATATCACTCAATGTGACCTTTTGATTTTCATCAATGAAAAAGATGGTGAACTTTGATCCTTTGATTAATTCCTTTACTTGGTTTTCACCTTTGTTACGGAACATACCGGATTTTTCGTTTAGACGATGCGCTTCATCCACAATCAGCACATCAAATTCATTATCATCCACTTCTGTAAAGCTGCCGGAGCTTTTGAATAGATTATCGATATGGGATTTCTTGAAATCGCCCTTGAGCTTGGTGGAGTAAATGTTCCGCGGGGCTGAGTTCTTTGTTACATACATCGTGACAAGCCCTTGGTCGATTAGTTTTACTAATAAATTAATAGCCAACACCGATTTACCGGTGCCAGGGCCCCCTTCCACGATCATCACTTGTTTAGTATCCGTTTTAACGGCTTCTATTGCTTTATGAAATGCCTCTTCAAAGAATACTTTTTGCTCATCAATCATGATGAACTCTTCATTGCCTTTCAGCATGTTGTTCAACGCATCTTGCAATGATTTTGAAGGTCGGATTTTCCCATTTTCAATTTGATATATCAGGTGATTCTGGTCACCTTTTCGAATGTACTTCTTAATGAATGCGCGAAGTTTTTGTATTTCGCCCTTTGTAAAAACAGGAGCCTTTTCGAGATGGTCTTGGTAATGAACATCTGTCAAAGGATCTTCCTCGGTTTTCCTATAGTTGTGTAAATACGCGCAAGGCTGCAACTGAATTTCTTTTTCTTGCACATTTTCGTTAAAGTCCTCAATGAGGGCGGCATACGACCACGCTTGATAGGAAGGATGAGTCGTCTCACGGTTGGCTTTACCTAAATACGTTCTTACAATCGCATCCCTAGAGGTGACTTTTTCGACTTCTTCCCATTGCTTCAACTCCACAATGACAACATGATCTCGCTTGCCATCATTGCCGGCAATTAAAAAGTCCACTCGTTTAGAGGTGTTAGGGATATTAAACTCAATCGCAACTGAAGCGTCTTTTGGAATTTCGTCGTCCTGCATGACATTCGACATCTTTTGTAAAGAGTTCTCCCACGAACGAATTTCGGCCTTAGATGTTCGCCCTATTTTCTTCTGATAGGAATTGTAGAGACGGTCAATGAGCAATTCATTGACAACGTCCCCTACAAATTGCTCTTTTGTAGATTCATATATGATCATGATTGCACCAACTTTTTTATTAATTCCTTAATTTTCATTGTCTTACAATTCCATAATTACCGCAAGGCTAGATACCGAAGATGATTTTCCTCTTTGTTCGCTCAATATTCGTGTAACTTCAGTCTAATTGTGTTAAACTACACGTAAGATAAAAAAGACCGGATGCACCAACATCCGATCACAATGCAACGGACATACCGCAAGAAGAGCGGTTGACCGGTAGCGAAATAAAGTGTCACAAAGAGTAATCACCCTGCTTTCTTGGTCGTTAGCGGTGGGTGGTTACTTTTTTCTATTGGTGTATAGAGCAATCATCGCTACAACTGTTGCTGCCACTGTTGCGAGAAATATTCCAAATTGGAACATCATGTAAATTGCTTCGTATGTCACCATATAAACACGTGCCCGCACGATGCGGGTCATGCGGGCGTTGCCACAGGACGTGGCGCATTTAGCCCGCCTTACATTTTAAAAAGGGAGTACCAACCGCCCATCCGCTATATGCCGTTGCTACTATTAGTCTACCATATTGGTATTTAATTATCGATTGAAGATTATGAAATCTTCTATACGATTTACCCAGCTAGAAAAGGATAAATAGAATAGAGCCAGAAGCATTAAGCTCCTAGCCCCCTTGTTTAATCACTCTTTTTCCTCAAACGCCTCCGGATATTAAACGTACCTAACACTTCCAGTACTATGATCCACCGTATCAATCGTCATATTCAACTTCTCTGCATCCACACCTTCACAGCATGATGAATCCCTTTCTTTTGATTAATCTGTAAGCTAACAGATTTAACATCGGAAGAGGATCAATTTGGTTTTTCCTTTCGTACCAACGGTTAAAATCTTTTAGGCAGTTTACTATCGCTGGCTTATTTAATTTCCCCATTTAAACTCTACTAAAGTCCAGCCACCCTCACTCTATCGAATGAAGAAACACAAGTTTTTTGCCGTCCTCAACATCTTTTGAATAGCGTTCAGCTTCATCATCTTTGATTCCCATTTCCATAAGTGCATGCTTAAATCCGCCAGCACCCGAGTTGGCCCCTATGACTGCGCCTCCAATTGTGGTGATAATAGGACCTGCGGCCAACACAGCACCAAATCCGGGAATCAATACAGTGGATAACCCCGCTATCACTCCTGCTAAACCAATTGCTCCTCCCGTTGCAGCTCCAGCGATGGCTCCATCTTTAATGGAGGGTTTCACTTCCTGTGCAATATCCGGTAGTTCGTTTGTGTTTTTAGCAATCACTGAAATTTCATCAGTTGTATATCCCTTCTTTAGTAAATCCTCAACGACTTCAACTACTTGTTGTTCATTTTCGTATATGCCAATAACATGATTTTGCATTATTAGTTACCTCCCAATTCTATATATCCTCTACCCGTTCTTTGATTTTTATAGTCACCGATCTTACCAGCTTCGATGATCCCATCACAAGTAGTAGCAATCAGTCCAA
The DNA here is from genome assembly GCF_023715245.1 of Sporosarcina luteola. GTDB lineage: Bacteria > Bacillota > Bacilli > Bacillales_A > Planococcaceae > Sporosarcina > Sporosarcina luteola_C. Next base: position 70,684 of record NZ_JAMBNV010000003.1, on the reverse strand, counting down.
TAACCCATAGGATAGATATATCTATAGTCTTTATGGAAAGGGGGGTATCATGAATAATTCAGTTGTTTCAGCTGCTATGGGCTATCCAGGTGTTGTGGCGTTTGTTAGTGGAGATGTAACGGGTGATACAGTGATCGATCAAATCTATCTCACTGGCTCAAAAACGGCTGATAGTCCATTTATCCAAAATATAACGCTTCACGTTAGGGACGGTAGAACAGGAATAACGACAATGATTCCGCTTCATAACAATGTTGGCTATAACCCGACACTGTTCTTGGGAGATTTCACAGGGGATGGCGTAGATCAGATCGTAATAGGTATTGCTACGGGCGGCAGTGGTGGAATTATAAACTATTACATTGTTTCCTTTGCCGGGAATATGGCGAGAATCCTTTTTGATTCTGATGTTTATAATAATCAATTCCACTATGAGGTCACGTATCAAGACAATTATAAGGTTGAAGTTGTTAGCAGACCGAATGACGAGAGATATATTATTGATATATCACTCAGAGGAGCGGACTATTTAAATGAAATATATGATAGGGATGGCAAGCTGAAAAGCCCGATTACCGGATTTGTGGATCCATTAAGCGGCTTATATCCAGTTGATTTTGATGCCAACGGAGTCTACGAACTGTTAGCTTATCAAAAAATATCCGGAAGATATCATGGGGATGGATTAGGTTATATTCTGAATACACTTGGATGGAGTAATAATGGATTTGTATTGCAGGAACAGTATTTAGCTATATATGGTGCGCAGGTGTAGTGATAGCAAGCCAAGGGTGCCTGTGCACCACACATTTATGACAATTCATCATTAATGATATATATACAAAAAGGAGTCAATCGACTGTTGAGTTGATTGACTTCTTTAATTACTTCATGCAATTGTAGTGTATAGTCTGAATTGTGCGCTGCACAGGCACCGGAAAGATAATTTTTAATGATTTACCTCTTGCATGCCATCTATAGGTACCCTCACGCCAAGATATTTCAATGTACAATGGAGGACTTTTCTTTTTCTTCTTCTAATTCTTCTAATACAAAATCGATAAATCGATCAAGGTAATGCTGTACGCCTAATTTTGCGATTGCCGAAACGTTCTTCCCATGCATTTCTGCTACTAGTTTGAGTTTTTTCATTTCGTAATCATTTAGAGTTACAGTGACCTTTGTTCTCATGCATTTAACCCCTTTACTATTTCCCTTACAGCACGGATGTTGACGAATACTATATTGATTATCAACATTAGGAAAACAATTTGCAATGGTAATTAAACGCAATTGCGATTATCCTTCTTCAACAGACCTGCTCCTTTAGTTGAACAAGGAACTAGAGCCGTCTATGCAGATCCTATCTTCATGTAAAGCACCCGTTCGTGAAAAAGGTATATTTCTTAAACCACTTTTCTCGCTTGTAGATCTATTAGTGAATATTCTTTTGTATTATTCATTGGATCTAAAACAGGAAAACTCCAATACCCTTTCCATTTGGGTTCAAGATAATATTTTGGTATTTGATTACTTAATACGGTATGGGCAATCTCATTGAAATCTTCTCTATCACATTCTAATGATCACCCTACACTCAGTTCTGTTCCACCTCTCCACCCTGGTTGTATGGAAAACTTGTTTGGTGGTTGGTTATATTCTGCATTGTACTCAATACTTAATTGGTGATTTCCAATCTTAAGAGTAATCGAACCTTTATCATCGCATATAAGGTTTAACTGAAGTATATCAGAGTAAAACCACTTCATTTTCTCCACAATCGTTACAAAATAAATATGGATATCCCCATCGCTTTGCCATATTAAATGCCCCTTTTTAGAAGATCTGCTTCTTCCACTAAACTGCCCTGTTAATTTAAGTGTAACTCTTCACAAACCACGAAAATCAACCAGCACACTTGACATATTTTTACATTATTTAATCGTTAGCCATATTCCCTCCAATCCCCTCTAAAACTTGGCTGTATTTTTTTTGAAAATGCCCATCTCCGTAAGCTTAAACTTCATTCTTTCATTTAACGAAAGATGATTTTCAACAAAAATTGATAAGTTATCTACATTAATTTCTTTATAATTATGTAATCTTCCGGTTTTCCTAGATGAATAAATATCTCCTGAATAGGAGGAGCACAGCAAGTATTCACATGAATTGTTTTTACTGAAACGTGCTCACCTTTTGACTGAAGCCACCTTTTCACATTTGCAACTAACTCTATTTGCATCCCTATTCCTTTCTTTCACCTTTTCTAATATGGATTATTTCATTCTCGATACAGAGTATGCTCTATGTGAATTAAGGTCCAAGGTTTATTCCCTGTTTTTGAATAAGTTGTAAAATACTCTTTATCTTCCTCTATTAGATTCCAAACCATTACTTCATCGACCATGATTTTAAAAGCTACGTCTTCAGTTTCATTATTCGGATCGTAAGCTTTAATCCAGTATTCCTCATAATTGTCCGAATGTCCTTTTTCAGTAACTTTTAAGAAAGAAGTCGTCGATGATTTTCCACCACAAGAAGTTAGTATCAATAATACAAATAAAAGTAAGAAAACAGACGTTTTTTTCATTTCCCCTCCTCCCTCTCCTTTCTATTTCACGTTACTTCTTTAATTCAATTCAACATGAAGAACCACTTCTCCTGTTTTTTGCCTTCATCTAACAATCGATTGTTAGAATAGTCTTTCCTATGTAGGTTTATTATAATGGTGTAAGCTAATCATAGGTAACGAAGACAAATTCAAATTACGAGGTGGAGAAACATGGGAGCATTTGAGGAACTTACAGTAGAAGCCACTGTTCAAGCACCAGTGGAAAAAGTTTGGGAGTATTGGACAGATCCAAGTCATATAAAAAAATGGAACAGTCCATCTGATGATTGGCATACACCATTTGCTGAGAATGATCTTAGAGCAGGTGGGAAATTTGTTTCAAGAATGGAAGCAAAAGATAGTAGCATGGGGTTCGATTTTGGTGGAGTCTATGATGAAGTGAAATTACATGAGGTGATTTCTTATACAATGGGAGATGGAAGAAAAGTCAACATCATCTTTACAGATCAAGGAAACGAAACTGAGGTCATTGAAACGTTTGACGCTGAAACTGAAAATCCAGTCGAATTTCAACGACAAGGTTGGCAGGCGATTTTAAATAACTTTAAACAATACGCAGAACAAACAAATCAATCCTCATAATGAACAATGGCGGTATCTGTAGTTATCAGGTACCGCCATTTACTTATGCTAACTACTTTTCATCCTTCTCTAATTCAGAAGACCACTTTTCTTTCCACGCTTCCACCTTCGCGTCGATCTCATCCTTCGCCTTCGTTGCTTCTTCACTCTTCTGCTCTTTTATTTCACTGAAATGTGCTGAGCGCAGCTCGCCCATTTCCTTTGCAATCTCTGTTACCTCGTTCGCTTTTTCATCGTCAATAAGCTTTTTTTTCTTCAATTCAGCGACTGCATTGGTGATCCGGGTTTTCTCTCGCTCCGAAAGATTACTGAGTGGATCATGGATTGCAATGAGCGCTTCCTTTTGATGAACCAACTCATGGAGCTTGACGCCTTGTTGGCTCATCACTTGCATCATGCTCGGCTTCCATTTCTTTATAATCACCCCTTCAAATTCAGACGGGTTGCGCACTGTCGCATATTCACCGCCGCCAGCTTCCGCCACTGTTTTTAGCTGATTTTGTCCTTCATCATCGACGTCGAAGCCGATTATATTTACCTTCGCCTCGATCTCGCTGTCATGCAGCTGTTTCGCAGCGGCAACAGGATTTCCGTCACACGTCTCAACGCCATCACTTACGATATAAACGATATTCCTGTACTGCTCTTTGTCATAAGAGGAAAGGTACTCATGCGCCTTTTCCATCGCCCCCGCTAATGGTGTCCAGCCGCTAGCCTGGAATGAATCCATTGCTGTTGCGAAAGAATCTGCATTGTACGCTCCAAGCGGGTATAGTTCATCAATCGAACTGCAAGAAAGCTGTTTATCCGCTTCCGTCCCGGCTCCTTTATGGCCGTACGCAAATAAGGAGACATTGACGTCTTCGGGCAGCTGGCTAGTGAATTCCTCGATTGCCTGCTTCGCAAGAGACATACGCGACTCGCCACCAATTTCCGCCTTCATGCTTCCGCTTGCATCCATCAAGATGACTACATTCGTCTGTTGTCTCTTCGCAATCTCAATTTCATCCTCGCCTTCCGGCAACTCCGGCATGACATATCCATGCGCATAAGCCGTTAACGGGTCATAGAATGTTGAGTATTGCCCCGAACCCAATTGATACACAAGATAATCATATATCTCGTCCGCGCTCAAATCCGGATGCTCCTCTAAATATGTAGGCAACTCTTTCTCCATGATCCCTTTGAACGTATCTTCATAGAATCGATGATAATAAACCCAATTGACCGTCCTTGCCGCTTCGATTTCGGGGTCCATATGCGCTTCCACTAACTTGCCGGCAGGCTGGGCAATCATCTCCTCTATCGTCCGCGCTGCTTTAGGTATTTGCTCATCGGCGGCGACCGGCTTTGTTTTGCCTTCATCTGCTGCTACTGTGACCTCCGACTTTACTTCTGGCTCCGGCTTATCACTACATGCAGCTAGCATTAGACAACCAATCAACGCCAGTGCGAATTTATTGTTGTTACGCTTCATTTCACACACCCCTTTGCTTGATCTATTTCTTTTATACGAATACGAGTCACAACCGTTCCTATGTGTAAACGACTATATTTATAAAATAGGTGAAAAGACTGAAAACCAATAGAGGACGAAGCATAACAATTGGTATGCTTTATTATTGGGCGAATTTGTATAGCTCGCAAATAAAAAGCGCCGAATCCTATAGGCAGTTGAATAGTGTGCACCGAAATATCAACAACTCAATGATTTTCTTTTATTCGGTAGTACCCCCTGCAAAACACAGAACTATTTGGTTTTATTAAAATCAAAAATGAATTAACTATATCGGAAGCAGAAATTATTAAATTAAACCAGCTGACAAATAAAATGAGTGCTTTGAAATCGCCCGATACATAGAACGACGTAATAGCTGGGATAATCGTTAATACGATAAAAGGTAAGCTCATAAAGATCCAAAATCTCTTTTTAGAAAGTACTGCATTTGTATTGAGCCAAAAATAGATTCCTTTGAACGTTAAGCTCATATCGCCTTTCTTGTTTATGACAAGTATATGAAGGGCTTCGTGACTAACAAAAACCAATATAACGATGAAAAGTATGGAAAATTTTGTCATATGAGTAAAACTCCCTTTGCAGAACCAGTATGGCCCAAGAAAAAAAGCAGCCATTAACAGATAAACAAACTTCATATAATGCTTTCGAAACCAAGCATTTTCAATGAAAGGTTTCCATTCTGACAAATCCAGTCTTGGCTGTGGCAATTGCCGAAACCACAATATCATAACCGTTCCTGCCTTTCCTATAATCTAGTTTTGAACGAGTAACATTTTCAATTCTTACTTGGTTAGTTACAAAAGTTACTAATTTGTCAAACACAATATCAAATCAATCTGTTACGATAATACATACTACAAGCACCTACAGATAACGGAGTTGATAGGAAATGATATGGACGATTATTGCTATAGTGATCGGAGCAATTATTATATTTATAACGAGTCCCACAAGCGCACTTGTAGGATGGTTTTTGAATAAATTTACAACTCATCCAAAACTTGACCCGAACGATATAACTATCACATTTAACGGAACACACTTAGAAAAGGAAGAAAAAAATCGATTTAGTGAATATTATAATGAAGCTCAATACGTAAAGAGAAATCATATATTCCCAGGTACTGAAAAATCGTTTCTATATCCAGAGACTGCTGTGATTCCATATGTCATCAACATAAAAAGCAGAAAAAAAGAAATGAATTTCTTTCTTTACCATTACGATGACCACGTTGATGTAGTCAAGCAGTGGAAGAAAAAAGTTACTTCTTTTAGCCTTAGTTCCAAGCATCTGCAAAACTTCACTATCGCCGAAAAGGCTTGATTCAGGTGCCTGTGTACCACACATTTATGACAATTCAATAAAAAGTATATAAATACGAGAAGAAGTCAACCGGCATTCCATTTGGTTGGCTTCTTCATTTGTTTTATGCAATTGTAGTGTATTTACTGAATAGTGTGCTGCACAGGCACCCAAACAATTCCCAAGCAATTCGTTTTTCAGAGAACGTTCGCCTGTTTCAACATGAAAGCGCGCAATACATCCGCTCCAATCATCAGCTGTTCCATTGACGTATATTCGGCTGGGTTATGGCTAAGTCCGTCCTTCGACGGGACGAATATCATGGCAGTCGGACAGAGTGACGCCATATTCATGGAGTCATGCCCCGCGCCGCTTGGCATTTTGAGACAAGTCACTCCTTTTTCTTCGCAGATTGCTTTCAATCCCGTAACGAGTTCGCTGTCCATTTGCACGGGTTCTTCACGGGACATTTCGTCCATCCAAATATCCAGGCCGCGTTTGTTCGCGGTGTCGTTCACCGCTGTAGCGAGTACATCGACGACGCGCTGGCGTGATTCCACATTCGTGCCTCGAATATCGACGTAGAGATCCGCGGCGCCAGGCACTACATTCATCGCACCTGGCTCTATGGAAAAGACACCGACTGTGCCGACTGTACCGTACGCGAGCTCGGCGAGTGCAGCTTTCTCGACGGCAAGCGCGATTTCCGCGCCTCCAAGTAAAGCATCATGACGGTAATCCATCGGCGTCGTTCCGGAATGGTCCGCTGTTCCATCTATATGCACATGTAAACGGATCGGCGCAGCAATGGCAGTCACCACGCCGATTGACGCCTCCTGCTTTTCGAGTACAGGGCCCTGTTCGACATGCAGCTCGATAAACGCTTTGATTTCATCCCTGAAGCGTTTTGCCAAGTGTACTTCTTCCAGATCGAGTCCGTTTTCTTCAAATGCCTGCATTAGCGTAATGCCGTTTTTGTCCGTCAGCGACCGGGTGTACGCCGGATCCAGACGACCTGACATCGCTTTGCTTCCAAGTGTCGATGCCCCGAAGCGTGCAGACTCCTCGCATGCAAAAATGATGACTTCAAGTGGGTGCTCTGTCTCCACTCCTTCATCTGCGAGAGAACGCATGATTTCAAGTGCAACAAGGACGCCCGCCGTCCCGTCAAATTCACCCGCCGCATAGACGGAGTCGATGTGAGAGCCGGTCGCGACAGCCGGCAGGTCAGAAGAACGCCCCTCCCGCCGGGCAATGACGTTTCCTGCATAGTCGATCCGCACTGTCAGCCCCGCAAGTTCTAGCTGCTTCATCAGGAAGTCCCGTGCATTCCGCTCGGTTTCGGTGTAAGCCAGCCGATTGATGCCTTCCCCTTCATCTGTAAATCTTGCAAGCTCTTCAAATGACTGACGCAAACGTTCCAGCTTCATGGCGATCCCCCCCGATTCATTCATTTATTTATCATCTGTTTATTTATGTTTTCATCTCTTTCTTGTCTTATCATATTCCAAACTTCACTCTATCACTATATAATTATACCAACATTCAGACACCATTGGTATGGAATTTAAGCAGGTGCCTAAAAGGTGCCTGTGTGACACACACTTATGACAATTCAAGATAAGTAATAAAAATACTAATATATGCCGACTCAATGTTGCAACGGTTGGCTTCTTCATTTATTTTATGCAATTGTAGTGTATTGTCAGAATTGGTTGGGTGCCTGTGCGATACACATTTATGACTATTCAACAAAAAGTATAGTAATACAAAAAGAAGCCACCTCACCGTTGATTTGGTTAGCTTCTCATATTTCATTTATGCAATTGTAGTGTATTTACTGAATAGTGTGCTGCACAGGCACCAAGATAATATCACTCATTCAACTTCTGATAAATATGGAGCATTTGCTGTTGCTCTTCGGGAGTTAGTTTTTCAAACAAATTTTTTCTCAGTGCCTGGCCTTCGAGGTTTGCGCGTTGTAAAATTTCATTTCCCGCTTCTGTAATCGTTAAGTAAACAATGCGTCTGTCTTCTTCATCAGTAGAGCGGACGGCAAGTTCCTTTTTGACAAGTTTCTCTGTTAAATGAGTAACAGTGGGAGGGGTCAGTCCAAGTACTTTCGCGATATCAGAAGGCCGGCTTTTCCCATTGGACGCTAAATGGCCGAGAAGGAGTATATGGGATACACCCAAATCTTCATTGAATAATTTATTCCATTGAATGATCAAGTTGTTCGTGAACTTGTCCATATTGTGTATGATGTCAAAAATTGTTTCTTCCTTCATTTTTTCTCCTACTTTCTAAATAAGCAATACCATTTTATCATATACGGCCCCTGTTATAGAAAAAGAACCTAAATTCGATGATTTAGGTTCATTCAAAATTCCCTTATTCAATTACTGTGCAGAGAAGCCGCCGTCGATGACAATTTCCGCGCCCGTAATATATGAAGAGTCATCACTTGCCAAGAAGAGTGCTGCATTGGCGATATCGGCCGGCTTGCCAAGACGTTGCAAAGGTGTTGCGCGAACGAGTTGGTCAAGCAACTCTTTGGATGCGCTTAGGTTTTGCGTCATAGGTGTTTCAATAATTCCAGGGAATAGCGCATTTACACGCACACCTTGACGACCGAATGTTGTCGCTGCTGCCTTTGAAATCGCGCGGACAGCCCCTTTGGATGCAGAGTAATGGTTAAACCCTTGTCCGATTTGCGCCGTGTACGATGAAATATTAACGATCGAACCGCTCTGTTGTTCAGCCATGATTGGCGCTATATGCTTCATGCCTGCAAAAGGACCGAAGCTGTTGATTGCCATCATTTTTTGCCAATCATCCATGCCGATTTCCGTAAACGCTTTTTCAGAGGAAATCCCCGCGTTGTTCACAAGAATATCAATGCGGCCGAATTTTTCTTTCACGTCTTTTGCAAACGCAGCCCACTCTTCGTCGGACGCTACATTCAACTTCATGCCATGCACATTTTTCTTTTCACTCGCTCGTTGTATTGCTACTTCGTTGATATCCGCTGCAATGACAATCGCGCCCTCTGATTGGAACAGATCTACCATTCCTTCACCAATACCAGAAGCTCCACCAGTTACAATCGCTACTTTTCCGTCCAATTTACCCATGTTGAACATCTCCTTATCGTAATTTAATTGAACCGCCGTCAACCATGATTGTTTGTCCTGTAATGTAGTTCGCATCATCGCTCGCCAAAAATACTGCTGTGCGGCCGATATCGCCTTCCGGATCGCCTAGACGGCGCAACGGAATGCGGTTGATCATCGCTTCGTACATATCCGGCGCACTTTGAGCCCACGCTTCCACGCCTGGTGTCAAAGCGATCAGTGAAATCAGGTTCACATTGATGCCTTCCGGACCCCACTCATTCGCCGCCACACGTGAAATCGCGCGGATCGCTTCTTTCGCTGCTGCGTAAGATGCTTGTGTCGGCTGACCATCCAAACCAGCGCCTGATGCGAAGTTGATCACTTTCCCCTTTGTCTTCTTCAACTCAGGATAAGCAGCTTGCATGAAATGGAATGTCGGATAAAAGCCTGTCCCGAAAGACAAGTCAATCATATCCATCGTCGTCTCCGCGAATAACGCTTGTCGGGATGCATGTGCGTTATTCACGAGGATGTCCAACTTACCGAACTTCGCTACGACAGCTTGTACAATTTCAGTAACGTTTTCAGGCTTTGAAATGTCTTTAATGAACAGCATGCTTTCCGTAAGCTCGGTCAATTCTTTTAACGTCTCTTGCCCTTTTTCTTCATTAATATCAATAACTGCGATATGTGCGCCCTCTTTCGCCATGGCAAGCGCGATTCCCCTGCCAATCCCTGATGCGCTTCCTGTAATGATTGCCACTTTTCCTTGTAATCTCATGCTAACCCTCTCCTTAATGATTGGAATGAATACATTCCTAATTGTTGGATAGCTTCCTGTCACGTCGTCATTCAGATAGTTAGATGTCTAATTGTTTCTTAACTAAATATTAATACACAAGTAGGGAACAAGCAACTAAAAAGACTCAAATTAGGTGCCTGTGCATCACACATTTATGACAATTCATTAAAGTTTATATAAATGTAAAAAGAAGCCTACCAGGTGTTGAAACGGTCGGCTTCTTCATTTATTTTATGCAATTGTAGTGTATTGTCAGAATTGATTGGGTGCCTGTGCGCCACACATTTATGACTATTCGATGAAAAGTATATTCATACAAAAAGAAGCCAACTGTTCGTCTGCATAGCTGGCTTCTTAAAATAGTTTATGCAATTGTAGTGTATTAACTGAATAGTGTGCTGCACAGGCACCTACTTTACTACGGTTACTGGGCAGTTGACGTGTTTCATTACTTTGTGGCTGACGCTGCCGAGGATCATTTCTTGGAAGGTGTTTAGGCCTCGGCTACCGATGATGAGTTGGTCGATGGATTCGGCGTTCACGTATTTGATGATTTCCTGGCTTGGATCCCCTTTTAGCATTGTCATTTTCGCTTTCACGCCGGCATTACGTGCCAGCTCCAAAACTGGGTCGGCTTTCTGCTTTCGTTTCAGCAGGAGGCTTTCTTCGCTTTGCGATAAAAGCCGCTCGTCTTTCGCTTTATTAAAATCCGCTACGTAGATGAACTCCAATTGCGATTCCGGAAAATGTTGTGCGAGCGTAATTGCATGTTTTGCAGCACGCAGCGCATTTTCCGAACCGTCGATTGCTACCGCAATCTTCATGAACATTCCTCCCTCATTGTAACTTCTCGTATAACTGTTCACTTGAAGAATTGAGCCCTTGGATTGTCACAGAGACCCCTTCTTCCTCAAGCTTCCCCTTCACTTTACTGATTGCACCGACAGCGGACTCGTCCCATAGCTGGCTGTCTTCAAAGTCGATACAAATTTCCTTTTCCTTGACGTCGTTGAATGATTGGATGAATTTTGTCGTCGATGCGAAAAACAGAGGCCCTTTAACCTTATATATGCCCGCCTCCGAAGTCACAGTCACACGGGATATTTTGGAGACAAAAAATAATGAGCTTAAAACGACGCCAACGACAACGCCGATCGCAAGATTATGGGTGTACAGAATGATCGCGACGGTGATGAGCATGACGATTGATTCCGTTTTCGGCGCTTGCTTCAGGAACTTGAACGAGCCCCAGTTGAACGTTGTTGCAGCGACCATGATCATCACTCCTGCAAGTACCGGCATCGGAATTTTGACGACGACATCGCCCAACACAATGATTAAAAAGATGAGGAAGACGCCCGCTGTAAATGTCGATAGGCGTCCGCGCCCGCCTGATTTGATATTGATGATCGATTGCCCGATCAACGCGCACCCTGCCATTCCACCGAAAAAGCCTGTCAAGAAGTTCGCGATCCCTTGTCCGCGCGCCTCCCGATTTTTATCGCTAGGCGTATCCGTCATATCATCGAGCACTTGGGAAGTGAGCAAAGATTCGAGTAGACCGACAATCGCTAACGCCAATGAATACGGGAAGATGATCTTCAACGTTTCCAAATTCAATGGAATATCCGGAAGGAAAAACGTCGGCAGTGAACTTGGCATCCTTCCTAAATCGCCGATTGTTTGCAGCGATACACCGCTTATAAGGGCTATGCCCGTCATGACAACAATCGCAATGAGTGGTGCGGGGATTGCTTTAATAAAACGCGGAACCGCGTAAACCAATACCAGTGTCGCGATTGCAAAAATAAAGGTCATTGTGTCATGCCCTCGCAAGTATGGCAGTTGGGTCATGAAGATCATGATGCCGAGCGCATTTACGAAGCCGAGCATGACGGAGTTCGGGATGAAGCGCATTAGATTCGCCACCCCGAGCCCCCCGAGAATCAATTGAATGATCCCGGTTAACACGGTTGCTGCCAGCACGTATTGCAAGCCGTGATCCGCCATCAAGTTGACGAGCACTAACGCCATTGCCCCGGTTGCCGCGGAAATGAGACCCGGACGGCCGCCGACAAATGAAGTGATGACGGCAATTGTAAACGAAGCGTAGAGTGCGACACGCGGGTCCACTCCTACGATGAACGCAAAGGCTAACGCTTCAGGAATGAGCGCCAGCCCTACGACGATTCCCGCTAATATATCGGCCCGGATATTTCCGAACCATTGTTGTTTCAAGGTATGCATATGTTGTTCTCCTCTAGTTGCATTATAAATCGTTCCAATTATAACAGAAGGCACGGTTTAGGTGGTCATCTATAACACATTGAATTGTCGATACCTTTACCAAAATCTAAATATATAGTATATTTGCTTTTACACAATTTGAAACGGGGTGTTTTTCCGATGATTAAAATGGATGAAATTGTGAGTAAAATTTATAACGCTCACGAAACAAAGCAGCCAATTGAATTTATCCGCCACGATTATAAGTTGGACGAAGAGACCGCTTATTTCGTGCAGGAAGAACTCATTAAGAGAAAAATCGACTTACATAACGCTGAAATTGCCGGCTATAAGATCAGTATGACGAGTGCTGAAACGCAAGCAATCGCCAAAACGGATGAACCGGCATACGGCACACTACTTTCAACACATATTCAATATAGCGGAGATACGATTGAGCTTTCTTCATTATTTGATCCGTTGATTGAACCGGAAATCATGTTTATTTTGCAAGGAGATTTGTCACCGAATGCGAGTGAAGAGGAAATCATTCGGAACAGCAAAGTTTGTGCAGGCATCGAAATTCCGGATGCCCGTTATATCGACTGGTTCCCGAATTTCTCTTTAGCGGACCTGCTTTGCGATAATACTGCGACTGGACTTGTCGTTTTATCCGACCCGATTGAACCGTTGACGTTCAACCAATTTGAAGACATTGAAATGGAGCTGTTTCATGACGGTGAAAAGATTAGCGAAGGCCTTTCTTCAGCCGTACTCGGCAATCCCGTGTCTTCTGTCGCTTGGCTATCTGGGAAACTATCGAAGAAAGATATAGTACTGCGGAAAGGCATGGTCATCTCTTCGGGGACTTTCATTTCACCGCTCAACGCAGAGGAAGGAACGTATAAAGTCACGTATTCGTCAATTGGCGAGGTTGAAATTACGTTCGTGTGAATGAAATGCCGCAAATATCCCGTGACGATTGACTTAGTCAAATCTAATCATTATTCGGATCGCCTGAAACTATAACGACCCTCCCCCGTATACTCAACTACTAATCAATTTTGTATACACAGAAAGGGGATGCATGATGAGATCAGCGAATCCGAGTTTAGGGGAAGATACGTTTAAGGGGCTGCGGGCAGACGACGGGATGTCGATGACCATTCAAGGGACTGTGAACAAGACGTTCATCCTGTTTTTATTGCTATGTGCGACTGCCGTTTTTACGTGGCATCAGTATTTTGCAGGGAACGATATTCAGGCGCTCGTCTGGATTGGTCTTGGCGGCGGGTTTGTCGTTGCACTCGTTACGATTTTCGTGAAAAAGGTGGCTCCTTACACGGCTCCGCTTTATGCGCTTTTGGAAGGCTTGGCGATCGGCGGGATTTCGGCGATGTTCGAATCCCAGTTTGAGGGGATTACGACGCAGGCGATTCTGTTGACGCTTGGGACTCTGTTTTCACTGTTGCTCGCGTACCGGTCGGGATTCATCAAGGTGACGGAGAACTTCAAGCTGGGAGTAGTCGCTGCGACAGGGGCCATCTTCTTTGTGTACTTGGCCGATTTCGTTCTCCGCTTCTTCGGCATGGAAGTTCCGTTCATTCATGAAACGGGGCTCGTAGGCATTCTGATTTCGGTCGCAATCGTTGTTGTTGCGGCATTAAATCTTGTGCTCGATTTTGATTTCATCGAAAAAGGAGCGGAGCAGCAGGCGCCCAAGTATATGGAATGGTACAGCGCGTTCGGTCTGATGGTGACGCTTGTGTGGCTGTATTTTGAGATTTTGCGGCTGCTGTCGAAGTTGCGGAGTAATAAATAGGAGAGAACCCAGACCTTTGTTGGTTTGGGTTCTTAGAAATCTGGTGCCTGTGCATCACACATTTATGACAATTCATTATTAGTTATAGTTATACAGAAAGAAGCCAACCAAATGTTTATATGGTTGGCTTCTGTTTTTATTTCATTCAATTGTATTGCATAATCTGAATTGTTTGCTGCACAGGCACCCAAACAAGCGACAGTTCCTTCCTTATTTATTCATCCAACGTCAACAGCGCGACGAGTTCCACATGCACGGTGTGCGGGAAGAGGTCGACCGGCTGCACGCTTTGGAGGGTGTAGCCGAATTGCAGTAATTCCGCTGAATCCGTTGCGAATGTGTCCGGGTTGCATGATACGTAGACGATCCGCTTCGGCTGAGCGCGGCCGATCCGGCGCATCACTTTGCCGCCAGCACCGCTCCGTGGCGGGTCAATCAATAACATATCTGCCAAGCCCCAGCTTTCGTGTATTTCATCGATTCCTTTACGTGCATCGCGTGCAAGGAATGTCGTGTTATGCAAATCATTGTCTACCGCGTTCCGTTTTGCGGATTCAATCGACGTCTCGACAATTTCAATGCCGGCCAATTCCTTCACGCGCGCAGCAAACGGCAAGGAGAATGTCCCGACGCCACAAAACAGGTCGATCATTTTTTCGTCTTCCTGCGGCTTGCCCATTTCCAGTGCAAGCTCAACTAGTTTCTGTGCTTGGACAGGGTTCGTCTGGAAGAATGTATCGAACCAAAGACGGTAGCGATACCCAGCCATTTCATCATAGATGAAGTCTCGGCCGGCCAATACGAATGTCTCTTCGGATTGTGTGCGGTCCGCCAAATCCGTGTTCACAAGCCACATGAGGCTTTTCACGTTCGGATAGTTCTTCGTGATCCGTTCAATCAAGTTTTCCGCTGCAGCCGCCAAATTACCGGCAGGCGCTTCCGTCGCAAACAATGCAAGCATAATTTCGCCTGTTTCAAACGACTCACGAACCATCAAATGGCGCAGCAGACCTTCACGCGTATCTTTGTTGTAGCCTGGCAGGCCAAACTCCTTCACCCACTCGCTCACTTCCATCGTCGCGTCGACCATATTCCTGCCTGCGATCAGGCATGTTTCAAGCGGGATGATGTTACGGAAATTCCCTTGTTCATGCAGCCCGAGGTTCCCTTCAGACGAAAAGGTGAATTCCATTTTATTTCGATAGTGCCAATGCTCGTCCATGCCGATTGTGTCCTGGACAAGCTCCGGATTCATTCCCACGCTTTCCAACGCTTTCTTCACATGATCCGTCTTATGCTTCAGCTGGCCATCGTAGCTCCAATGCTGCCAGACACAGCCGCCACATAGCTCAAAATGCGGGCAAGGCGCCTCGATACGGTCCGGATTCGCGACTAATATCTCTTCAGGCATAACCTTACTCCATCTCAAGGTCGGATCCTCCACAGTAACTTGCACGGTCTCTCCCGGCAATGTTTGCGGAACGACGAGCTTCAACTTTCTCTTGTTGCCCAATTCATTCTCACGCCAAATTGCTGCCTGCCCATTTCCTTTTCTGTCCAAGTGGTCAATTTCCGCAACCATTTTTTCTCCTATGATAACGGTCAAGTGATGATTCCCCTTTCAAGATTTTCTTCATCTATAGTACGGCTACCGTCAAACGGCTCGCCTGTTTCTTCAACTGTCCTATTATAACGGAATTTGAGCGGAATGAAAATGAATCTTCATTCCACAAAAACCAGGTGCCTGTGCACCACACATTTATGACAATTCATCCAAATCTATATACATGCATGATTACGTCATTGTAATGCCGATACGATCGGATTCTAAATTTATTTTATGCAATTGTAGTGTATTATCTGAATTGCGTGCTGCACAGGCACCCAAACAATTCCGGAACCTTTCCTCAACCAAGCCGTATAAATGGGTATGTCCATCAGCTTAATGAGAGGAGGTTTTTACCGTGGCATTATTGGATACTTATTCCCAATACATAAGAGCGGTGCGCCTGAAGCAGGAAGAAATACCGCATGGCACTTTCCCGTTCACTCTTCCCTTCGTCCGGAATTTGCACGAATTGGAGCTTCATCCGAATATAACGTATGTGATTGGTGAAAACGGAATGGGAAAGTCTACGTTGCTGGAGGGGATTGCAATTGCATATGGATTCAATCCGGAAGGAGGAACGTTGAATTTCAACTTTTCCAGTTTTGATTCCCACTCGGAGCTCGATGCGTATATTCGCCTCGTAAAGGGGACCGAACGCCCGCGGAATCATTTCTTTTTCCGGGCAGAGACGTTTTACAATATGGCGACGAACATCGAACAGCTTGACCAGGAGCCATACGGACCGAGGATCATCGATTCCTTCGGAGGCACATCCCTCCACGAGCAATCGCATGGTGAATCCTTTTTCGCCGTATTCAGGGAGCGTTTCAGAGGGAACGGGTTGTATATTTTGGATGAACCCGAAGCCGCCCTGTCCCCTCTCCGCCAAATGTCATTGTTAGCGCGGATTAACGAACTCGTCAAGGAAGGGTCCCAGTTCATCATCTCCACCCACTCGCCGATCATCATGGCTCACCCGCACTCCAAAATCGTTCAGATCACGGAAGACGGAATCCATGAAACGACGTTGGAGGAAACGGACCATTACTCCATCATGAAGCAGTTTTTCGACGACCGGGACCGTTTGTTGCACCATCTTTTTCTAGATGAGTAGTGGCGAACAAATAGAAAACGACCGGATTACCAGAATCCGGTCGTTTTCTATTCTACCACTAGACAACCTACCCGCCATAAACACTTTCACATGTCCCTGCGATCGGTTCATAAAAACAATGAAGTTTAAATTGGCCAGTAAAAGGTTGGTTGTACCACGTTGGAGGACAAGGACCAAATGGATTGAAGTACCAAAGGGCAAATTTTGCTGGATGTTGTCTCCAATTTTCCAAGTTCCGTCTTGCTAGTCTTCTTTCAGTTTCCCTCGCTCGTTGATAGAATAAATTCCCCTTTTGAACAGCTTCAAAAGAATAATTTCCTCCTTGCACTTGAAAAATGACGTCATTAATTGTTCTTACATCTCGAAAGTCTAAACAATCTGCAACAGCGCGGTTAACAATTACATTGCCAACATATAGCATCCCCTGTTGTCCTTCACCCTCGGCTTCGGCTCTCATCATCCGTGCCATTAAACTGACGTCGTTATCCCGGTATTTAACTCTTGGCATTTATCCACCTCAAATATATTGTATGAGAGAAGGCCTGGACTAATGTCATTTTTCACGAAATAAGAATGCAGATGTAAAAGCTAATTCAGCGAACTTCATTTTGCTTCTTACTGCTAAGATATGGATTTTCCACCCACGGACCAACCGTCGAAAGTCTCGTCAGCTGCTTCGCCATGTAGGCCGGTGTGTAAGGCATATCGTTCTTCAGCCACCAAATGATGACGCCCAAATAGGCTGATGTAATATAGGCAATCGACATATCCGCCGGCACATTGAATTCGATTTTATCTTCAATCATATACTGCGTCCCTCTCTCTACCAATGTTTCAATGATTTCTCTGACAGACTCGGTGAAGTAGGGTACTTTTTCTTGGACGAGCATGACAGTATAAAAGCGTTTTTGTTCAATCATTTTAGTAAACAACCGAATGAAGATCGGGTGCGGATTATCACTGACGTATTTGAATTCAATCTCTTTCACTCGCACGCTGTTCCTTAAATATTGCAAAGCCTCGTCTAGCATCTGCTCCAGCAATTCATCTTTATCGTAGTAATGCAAGTAGAATGTTGCCCTATTTAAGGTCGACCTTTCGGCAATCTCCCTTACCGAGATCTTTTTATAATCTTTTTCCTCCATAAGCCCCAATAACGCTTCCTCGAACATTCCCCTAGTCCGGATTACTCTTGGATCTGTTTTTGTAGACAATTCATCTCCCCCTGTCGATTAACGATCTCTGTCATAGACACTCCCGGTGATTGTGACAACAACTCAACACTTGGTCGCAATGTGATTATTGTAACAACTATGAATTCAATTATAATTATATAAGACAACACCGTGTCAATAAAGTAAATTTTTTCATTCCAATGAAAGCGCTTCTAAATGATAAGGGGGTTATTAAAATGATTATGAAGAATGACGTGAAGTGGGATGCGGTAACAGATGTGGTCGTTTTAGGCAGTGGGGGCGCTGCGTTAACAACAGCTATCCTCGCCCATGATCAAGGTGCAGAAGTGGTCATCTTTGAAAAATCAGACCAGATTGGTGGTACGACAGCTTTTTCCGGCGGCATTCCTTGGATTCCGAATAACCGTTATATGAGAGAGCTTGGTTTGGAAGATTCCCATGAAGAAGCGAAAATGTATATTACAAAACTGACGCATGGCAAAGAGCCCGATCCGGAATTGATTGATGTATATATCGAAAATGGTGCAAAGATGATTGACTATCTTCACGAGCATACTCCAGTGAGATTTGCGGTCCCTAAAGGGTATGGCGACTATTATGCAAACTTGCCTGGGGGCAAAAAGGAAGGCCGTTCACTCGACCCCCTTCCGTTTCCTTTGAACGATTTAGGGGAATGGTCAGAGAGAATCAGAAGAAACCCGATCTTCCCTCCATTGACTCTGGAAGAAGGCGGGGCTGCCGATCCGGGAGATATTGACTTCACTATTGTTGCAACTCGGATGGAGAACAACATTACGACAATGGGACGGGCTTTGGCTGGCAGTCTTTTTAAAGCGGTTTTAGATCGCGGCATTCAAACACTCACTTCCACACCTGGAAAGGAACTCGTGATGAATGATGAAGGAGCTGTCATTGGAATCCGGGCAGAAAAAGAGGATGGGGCAGACATTTTCATAGGTGCACGAAAAGGCGTCATGATTGCCTCCGGTGGATTTGAATGGAACAAAGAGCTTGTCCGTTCATTCCTAAAAGGGGCGATTACGCACCCGCAATCACCTTCCCACAATGAAGGAGACGGGTTGATCATGGCGATGGAAGCAGGAGCAGCACTAGCCAACATGAGTGAAGCTTGGTGGTCACCGGCATTCGTTGACCCGACCATTGAATACGAAGGAAAAGTTTACAATCAAATCGACTCGCAAGCACGGACAATGGCGAATTCGATACTTGTCAATAAACACGGGAAACGCTTTGTGAATGAAGGTTCGACTTATATGGATCTCCCAAAATCATTTTACACATATGATCAAAACTCACAATCATTGCCGAATGAGTCTGGAGTATGGATGATTTTTGATCAGAAGCTGAAAGACCGCGCGTTGATCGTTACGATGGCACCTGGTGAAAACGCACCGGACTGGGTTGCGCAAGCCAACAGCATTCGGGAGCTCGCTGAAAAGATCGGAGTCGAACCGGATCAGCTTGAGGCAACAGTCGAGCGTTTTAATAAGCATGCTGTTCACCATGAAGATCCCGATTTCAATCGCGGAACGTTGCACTTTGAAAATTTCGCGACGAGATTCCAAGGCCGTGAAGCGATGATTGGACCCATTGAAAAAGGGCCATTTTACGCATTACCGGTTCACGCAGGATCGCTCGGCACCAATGGCGGACCGCGCATTAATGCACATGGACAAGTCATCAGTTTACGTGGAGAAGTCATTCCAGGACTCTATGCTGCAGGCAACGCAGCGATGGGCATATTGGGCGGCGCATACCCGGGCGCAGGCGGCACAATCGGACCGGCTTTGACATTCGGTTATTTGGCTGGGATGCATATTGGCAGCGCACCAGCGCGTACTATAAGCAGCGAAGAGATTGTTTTAGCATAATAAAGGAGGAATAAGAAAATGCCTAGCGGAACACATACGACAGAATTGGACATCCCGATTGAAAAGGTATGGGATTTTGTAAGTGACATGAACAGGTGGGCACCCCTCGTCCCAGGATATATTGAACATGAGATTTTGAATGACAAGCAATCCACGTGGACGTTTAAAGGCGACATCGGCATTATGCAAAAGACCGTGAAGCTGCAAATCGACATTACGGAATGGAGCGAGCCTTCACTCGTCACATTCGACTTGACGGGATTGAATGAAAACTTCGCGGGCAACGGTTATTTTAAAGCTGTCGCCATCTCGGACTCAAAAACCGAAATGATCGGGAACTTGGACATCACCGCTAAAGGGGTAATGGGACCGATGGTGAACGCAATCTTAAAGTCATTCGTCCCCAAAACAGCAGCAGACTTAACAAGAGCCATTGCAGAGGAAATTACGAGTATTGAGTTGAAGAGAATTTAAACGCAAAACCGGTGCCCCCAAAAACCGGTGCCTGTGCACCACACATTTATGACAATTCATGAAAAGTTATATAAATACAGCAAGAAGCCAACCGAGTATTGATACGGTTGGCTTCTTAATTTATTTTATACAATTGTAGTGTGTTTACTGAATAGTGTGATGCACAGGCACCCACACAATTCTCACACAATTACACTTTACTTACGACAATCTCTTCATCCACTACGTCAACGTGGACTTTTTCAATCTCGTCTTCTTCCAAAATGAGGTCTGTTAATGGGTCTTCGATTTTGTCTTGGATGACTCTGCGAAGTGGTCGTGCTCCGAAACGTTTGTCGTAGCCGAGCTTCACCAATTCCCGTTTCGCTTCTGGAGAGATGGAGATTGCGATGTCGTTTTCTTCAATTGCTTCTTCCAAATCAACGAGCATCAAGTCGACGATTTCGAGTAGATTGTCTTCTGTCAATTCGTTGAACGACACGATCGCATCGAATCGGTTCAGGAATTCAGGTTTGAAGTAGTCTCCAAGTGACTCCAGCGTGGATACGGATTCATGTGCGGTTTGATTAAATCCGACACTTACTTTCTTGTCCCCTGTTCCGGCGTTGCTTGTCATAATGATGACCGTGTCTTTGAAGCTCACTGTCCGGCCGTGCGAATCAGTCAATCGACCATCTTCCATAATTTGAAGGAACATATGCTGAACGTCAGGGTGCGCTTTTTCAATTTCATCAAGCAGCAAAATCGAATAAGGTTTGCGGCGGACTTGTTCCGTTAATTGGCCTGCTTCTTCGTGACCTACGTAGCCTGGAGGGGAGCCGATGATTTTGGACACGGCATGTTTCTCCATGTATTCACTCATGTCGAGGCGAATTAACGTGTCACGGGAACCGAATAGCTCTTCCGCCAATACTTTCGTAATTTCAGTTTTACCGACACCCGTAGGACCGACGAATAGGAACGATCCGATTGGACGAGTCTTCGATTTTAATCCTGCACGGCTTCGACGGATTGCTTTCGCGATTTTATCAACCGCTTCTTGTTGTCCAATTACTTTCGTACGTAAATTTTCTGCAAGGTCGTTCATTTTCGCTTGTTCCGATGCTTGCAGTTTCGTCACTGGAATGCCTGTCTTTTCTTCTACAATTTCCTCAATCTCTTCGACAGTCACTTCAATGAAGGATTTCCCGCCTTGTTGGGCTTCTTCTAATCTTTGACGCAACTGAATTTCTTCTTCGCGCAACGCTGCCGCCTTTTCATAGTCTTCCGCTTCTGCAGCTTGTCCTTTTTCCAGGACGACTTCTTCCAACCGTTTTTCGATTGAATCTGCATCTGCAGAAGAGTGTTTAAGATTCAAGCGTGCCCCTACTTCATCCATTAAATCAATTGCCTTGTCCGGCAAGAACCGGTCTTGGATATAGCGTTGTGATAACGTGACAAATGCTCGAATCGCTTCATCCGAATAACGCACTTCATGGAACGCTTCATAGCGGTCTCTAATTCCGTTCAAGATCGTAATGGCGTCTTCCATAGAAGGCTCTTTTACGATGATTGGCTGGAAGCGGCGTTCAAGCGCAGCATCTTTTTCAATTTGACGATATTCTTTCAACGTCGTTGCCCCGATGAGCTGCATGCTACCACGCGCCAATGCTGGTTTCAGGATATTCCCTGCATCCATTTTGGAGCCTTCCGTTGAACCCGCCCCGACGAGAAGATGGATTTCATCAATGAACACGATGACATCTTTCCGATTTTCAATCTCCTCAATCAATTGTTTCATCCGCTCTTCGAATTGACCGCGGATTCCGGTATTCGTCACTAGTGAAGCGACATCTAACACGTAAACTTGTTTGTTCAACAGTTTCGCCGGGACATCGCCTTCATAAATTTTTACTGCAAGTCCTTCTGCAATCGCTGTTTTACCGACACCAGGCTCCCCGATGAGCACCGGATTGTTTTTGTTTCTTCTATTTAACGTCTCAATAACACGTTTCACTTCTTGATCGCGGCCGATGACCGGGTCGATTTTACCTTCCTTCGCATCATTCGAAATGTTTTTGCCAAGTTGGTCCAACAACCCGTTGCCTTGATTTCCATCGACTTCCCTAACTTGCGTATGAGCTTGAGGGTTACCATTCGCTTGGAAAAACTGATTTGCATCCTGACCAAAGGATGGCAACTTCATCTGCCCCTGAACTTCTTGGAAACATGTATGACATAAATTTATCTGCATTCGTTGATGATTCACTTGAAGGCGAAAGCTCATTGTCGCTTCGTTCTTACCACAATTTTGACATTTCATAAGCCATTTCCTCCTTTTCGTTCTCATTCATTTATGTTATCTGACCTTGACTATCTTTGACTTATATACTTATTATACACTGACCTTCTTTGACTTTCAACATTTTTGTTTGATGTACAACAAACAACATCGCAAATTTGGACAAGATGACAGCCTTCCCTTTCCCTATAATCAGGTGGAGGGGGATAATCATGAGTACTTATACCAGAAAAGATCCGTATTTAGTTTACTTGTTCACTTGCTTCTTATCACAGCTGTTTTTCACATTCATCTTCACGGTGAATTTGTTATACCACGTACAAGTCGTGAAGCTCGATCCGCTCCAGCTCGTTTTGGTAGGAACCGTTTTGGAGCTGACGGTTTTCCTATTCGAAATTCCGACTGGCGTATTAGCCGACCTAAAAAGCCGAAAGCTATCACTCATCATCGGTTATTTCTTAATCGGATTCGGATTCATAATGGAAGGGATTTTCCCTTTATTCGCCACTGTCATCTTCTCGCAAATCGCATGGGGCATCGGGTATACGTTTACGAGCGGTGCGCAGCAGGCGTGGATTGCGGATGAAATCGGGGAAGAACGGGCATCGCTCGCATTCATTAGAGGAGCAAAATTCGGGAAGCTTGGCCAAATCATCGCAATTCCGCTTAGCATCCTAACCGGTTATTTCATGATTAACCTACCGATTATCATCGGGGGCATCTGCATGCTTGGACTCGCGATCTACTTACTGTTTTTCATGGAAGAGAAAAATTTCAAACCATTGCAGACGGGGAAAAGGGTTTCTACGTGGGATAGCATGAAAGGAAATATGAAGAAAATCGTTGTTTATTCCAAAGCGAGTTTCGTTATGAGAATGATGCTTCTGATCGCGTTGTTCATCGGCTTGTACAGCGAAGGATTCGACCGTTTATGGATGACGCACTTCATTGACGTATCCGCTTTGGCTTCACTTTCGAATGAAAAATTGGTTCTCTTCATGGGCGGACTTCAATTCATTGTCGTCCTACTTTCCTTTACGGTGCTTCACTTTATTAACCGAAGTTCAATCCATTCGAATTTGAGGCATATTTACGTTGCGCTATTCATAGGCGCTTCACTACTTATTATTTCTCTCATCGGGTTTGCGTTCTCGGGTCTTGTCGCAAGCTTGCTCGTCTGTTATGTCGTGATCCAAGTGACTAGGCAAGTCATGTACCCATTGGAGGACATTTGGTTGAATAAAATCATTCCTGACTCCTCGACACGGGCAACCTTCTTTTCAGTCAAGGGCCAAGTCGATGCCATCGGTCAAATTGGCGGCGGCCCGATTATTGGTGTGATTGCTACACGATTCGCGGTGAAAACGGCCATCCTTGTAAGTGCATGCTTCATCATGCCCGTATTGTTTTTATACACAGCCGTCATAAAAAAAGACAAAGCGTGAGTCATTCACACTTTGTCTTTTTCTTTGATTGGCACATAAATTTCCATTGTGATTTTCTCATAAATCCAGTCATGGCAACGTTCATCGTAATACTCGAAATCATAGCCTTGCTCATCGACTTCGTAAGACGACTGCGGCAGCCAATCCTCCAATATGAATTTCCACGTCCCTTTTATCGCTGGCACAAACCGCTCTACATCTACTGGGGGAATGGTAAACACTGCATACGTCGAAGGTTTGATGCGCAGCTTCGTCAGCCCTTCTGGAAGCTGCGCATCTTCCTCATCGCAATCGACTGCAAATAAATAAGTGAACGTCCGATTCATTTCTCGATCATTCAGATTTACGCAGTACTCCCCATGTTTTTTCGGGGATAGCTTGTCATACAACATCGTTTCAATCGCCTCTTCCGGCGCGATGCGCTGATCCCAGAATGCAGGGGCATCCCTCGTGTAAAACACGTTATCCATCGTACTTTCATAGGTTTTCCCGGCAATCGTAAAGCCTTCCCTCTGCACGATTTTCGGTTGCATGACGATGCCGCCAACTTCCTTTTGACGCAAGTTCAGCAAATCCAATTTAGGTGGCAATGAAGTCGGGCAATGCAGCCGGTATAGACTTGGTGGACTTCCAAAAACCCGTTTAAACGCTTTCGTAAAACCGGAATGGGTTTCAAATCCATAGTCCAAAGCGATTTCAATCACTTTTTTCCCGTTCACCAACTCATATAACGCGTACTGCAACTTC
This sequence comes from Sporosarcina luteola, assembly GCF_023715245.1. Taxonomy (GTDB): domain Bacteria; phylum Bacillota; class Bacilli; order Bacillales_A; family Planococcaceae; genus Sporosarcina; species Sporosarcina luteola_C. Next base: position 45,924 of record NZ_JAMBNV010000003.1, on the reverse strand, counting down.
CTTTTCACGACATAATCCATAACGGTATAGCCGATATGCTGATGAAACATCCGATAGAAATGGAAGGGAGAATATCCGGTCGCTTTCGCCAGTTCCTCAGGTTGAATTTCTTCCTTTATATGTTCTTCTATATAGTCGATGACCTTTTGCAATAAATGGATCTGTTGAATTGAAAACGCCCGCCTTTATGATCTGTCTTTTAGTCATGACTTCTTTTTCATTCGTTCCGCCACTTGTCGTGATTGTGGGTTTTCTTCGTTTTGTAGTTGCTCAATGATGTTTGCATAATCCATTTCATTTCGGTTCTGGCTTAATTTATAGGCAGCCTGGGCCTCCTCCACCTTTATCTTGAATCCAACAATGCCTTTCAGTTCACTTTCAAGAAGCTTCGGGGAAAGTGTTTCCCATAACACTGGTTTTTCGCGATGTCCCTCATATTTTTCAAGCATCCTCTTCAAGTCTTCTACTAATTCTTCTCTTGGTAGAATGCTCGCCTTCCCGTAAAGATGGACTGATTGGTAATTCCACGTCGGAACATTTTCACTCGAGTACCACGAAGAAGAAACATACGCATGTGGCCCCTGAAACATGACAAGGGCTTCCTCGCACGTTTCAAACGTCCTCCACTGCGGATTGCCATAAGCCATATGCCCTGTAATATACCAATCATCGTCTTTTTCACGAAACCCGAAAGGCAAATGCGTCGCAATCGGTCTCCCCTTTTTCGTCGTCACAAGCGTTCCAAAGGAATTTCCCTGGATGAACCCCTTGATTTCCTCGACATCAGTAACCTTAAAGTATTTTGGAATATACATAGAAAAATCCCCCATTTCTCTCGTTAATTATTCCAAGTTTCCGTCATTTACACAAGGCATAATTGGTTGGTCGACATTAATTGATTGGTGCCAATTGATTGGTGCCTGTGCGCCAACCAATTATGACTATTCACTAATAATTGTATTAATGCAAAAAGAAATCAACCCACTATTGAATCGGTTGATTTCTTTATTTTTTTTATGCATTTGTAGTGTATAGTCTGAATTGTGTCATGCACAGGCACCGGAACTATTCAGAAAGTATCTATGATGGATTTGCCTTTCTCTCTACTATCCCCGTGAAGTTTTTTCTGTAGGAGAACAAGAGATAGCTAATAGCAAGGACAAGCAGGACGGCTAGTGGAAGTAATGAATGATCGAGAAATAGATGGAGTAAAAGAATATTGGTGACAATCGGAGCTAATATTGCAATAGCCAATGGAACGAATCGATTAGATAAAAGTAGAATTCCACATATGATTTCTAATGATTTTTCTGTAATCAATAGATACTTGAATTCAAATAATGCCATTGCTTCCGGACTTGTTGCGATAAACGGCTCCCACCCGAAGATCACGAAATAGCCATTGATGCCCGCGACTAAAAACATGACACCCAAAAAGATCCTGCTACAATGCAATGCCATCTTTGCCAAATCGTCCAGCTCCTTTTCCTCATTCTCTTCTATCCTACGAAAAAGCACACCGGAAAATGAGCAACTCAATTAGTACCTACTTTGACCGTCTTTCGCAAATTGCTGACGTGATTCGCATTGTTCTCCCATTCAGACATCAGCTTCAGTTGCCGATTTTTGAGCTCCTCGTCTGGCTCCGCAATCATCTCGATCCGATTGAATTTCGATTCAAAGATAGCCGCATCCTTCATCTTCTGAAACGCACCAAAGCCCAAATCATCATTTAACAGCCAAACAACTCTCTGGATTTTCGCAAACAGAATCCCACCTGTGCACATCGGACACGGCTCCAACGAACTGTAGAGCGTAAAGGATTTGTTATGTATTTTCGCCTCAAATATAGCTTCGCCCGCATTGCGTATCGCTTCGATTTCCGCATGCGCAGTAGTGTCTTTTATCGTATGTACTCGGTTTCTCCCTTTTGCAATAACGTTGAATTGTTCATCGACAAGTATTGCCCCAACTGGATATGTATTCTCCTCAAGAGCAAGCTCCGCCTCTTCTAGCGCCATTTGAAGGTAAACCTTATCTTGATCCGTAATCATCTTCCATCAACTCCTTTTGTCTATACCTTCTGCACACATCCCCGTAACTCCTTCCTCATGAGACAATCAAAAAAGCCAACCGCAAATGGTTGGCTTTACAACTGATTGCGATTGAGCGGGAGACGGATGGTAAGTATAAACCAACTTCCATTTAACTCTGCATCCATGTTTCCATCCATTTTCTCTATGATCTTCTTAGATAAATAAAGGCCTAACCCGCTTGCTTCGGTGTTCGTTCGACTCGACACTTCCGTATAGAAACGCGTGAAAACTTTTTCCACAGCCACTTTACTATCAGCCTTCACGTCATTTTTTATGATGAAAACAAGATCGCCACCTTCATTCCGATAGCTAATCACCGCTTTGCTCTTCGCATAGCGAAGGATGTTTTGAGCGATGTTTTGGAGGACGCGGATGAGCATGAACTTGTCCGCAATGATTTGCGTGTCTTGCAGTTGTTCGGGAAATTGGAGTTCGATATTCTGTTCCTCAAATTGTTCATAAAACGATAGGAAGATTTCTTCGACGACAGTGGAGAGCGATATGGAGGCTAATGTCATTTCCTTTTGATTCGTCTCAATTCGTGCCAAGTCATAGAAGTGGTCGGTCATGTCAATTAATCGTTTGACGGATTGTTCGATGATTTTTACATAATGCATTCTCTTCGTTTCATCCCGCGTCCCATTTAACAGCTGCACATAGCCGTTGATGGACGTGAGTGGTGTCCGTAAATCATGAGAGAGTCCGGCGATGGATAACTTCACATTCTCTTCCATCTGCTTCGCTTGACGGTTTTTATCTTCAAACGCATCAATCATATGATTCAGTTCATCGACTAATTGCATTAATTCCTTCTCGCGGAAATCGAATGATAGCCGACTGCCAAAACTGGCGTACTTCGGAATCTCCTTCACCTGCTGCCGCAATTTCCGTAGCTCCCGCTTTATAAAATAACTATAAAAAAGAAGCGTGACTGTCAAGAAAGCAAAAACCAATGCCCACATAACAAATCACGCTCCTTTTCATTAATCAAATTTGAAGCCTATGCCCCATATTGTTTTAATATAGTTTGTCTCATTACCATTAAGCTTATTTCTCAAATTACTGATGTGCATATTAATCGTTTTATCGCCATCAAAGTATGGTTCATTCCAGACACTTTCATAAATATTAGCGCGACTGAACACCTTCTTCGGATTCTCGAGGAATAGAAGGAGGATTGCATATTCACGCCCTGTTAAATGGAGCGTTTGGCCATTGACCTTCACTTCACGTGTATCTACATTCACACTGATTTCGTTGTAATGGATCTCTTTCATTCCACTGAAGGAAGCTTTTGCTGCATGGCGCAATTGGATGTTAATCCGGACAAGCAGCTCCTGTACATCGAACGGTTTTGTAATATAATCATCCGCCCCATTCGACAAAAGTTCCAATTTCGATTGTTGGTCATTTTTTGCTGAAATCACCATGACGGGGACGGTTGACTTTTGCCGTAGTTCCTGAAGAAACTCTTCCCCGTTCATCCCTGGGAGCATCAGATCCAAGAGGACAACATCCACTTCGCTTTGTTCAAACAACATTTTCCCTTCAGTCCCTGAATACGCACTCAATGTGTCAAATCCATTCAACGTCAATGCTTCTTTGATTAACGAATGAATTGCGTTATCATCTTCTATAATTAATATCGTTGCGATTGTTATCGACCTACTTTTCCCCGCATTAACGGGCTGTAAGACTCCCACCCTAAGGCGGGAATCAACTGCCCGTAAAAGCCCGATTGGTTCAACTAACAATCAGCGGGGAATGAGCCCCCTGATTGAAGTTTCACTTTACCCCGCATTAACGGGCTGTAAGACTCCCACCTTAAGGCGGGAATCAACTGCCCGTAAAAGCCCGATTGGTTCAACTAACAATCAGTGGGGAATGAGCCCCCTGATTGAAGTTTCACTTTACGTCTGTTCGTGTAAACAAAAGAATTCCTACTGCTGATGATAGCACAATCGTAATGAGGCTGACTAAAATCATCTCAGGGTATTGGGCCACAGTCGCTGGTTGAGCAAAATCCCAGTAAAATAGAAATGTTTGCGAGAACCAATTTGTCATATGCTTAAAATGTTCGGTTTGTTGGAACAGTGACGGAAGAAATCCTGTTGCAATCGTATAAAGAAAACTCCAGATCAATGAAAAACTGCTATTTTTCGTTAGAAAGCTAATCATCACGTAGATAGATACACTAGATAATAGTAATAAGGTGAGCGTACCGAATGTTTTTATAGAATAACTAGTATAATTTGTAATCTCCGCGATGCCACCGAAGCCGAAAGCGATTGAATAGCTGATCATACTAATTAGCGTCAGCCCAATGACACTGACGATGGAAACGGATGCAGCGACAGCAAGTTTAGTTAAATAATAATGCGTGCGGCTCCGACCTAACGACAACGCATTGCGAATTGTTCCATTATGGAACTCTTCACCAATTAAAAAACTAATAAAAGCGCTTAATACAAGCAAAATTGTGAGGCCGTTCTTTTTAATCATTAAAATTGCTGTCGCTCCATTGATAACTGTCTCAATGATTTGGACAGGCTCTTTCCCATTTAGCACCTCGAAATGAAAACTGACGGCTTGCATAATCGGCAGGAAGAATAGAATACCGAGGACAATATATAATTTCTTACTACGAAAAAGCTTTATTCTTTCAGCTGCTAACAGATTAAGCATGAGGGATCCCTCCTGTTACTTGTAAGAAATAATCTTCAAGTTTTTGTCGTGACGTACCGATGCGTGAAACGTCCACATCCCCTACGACCAATGCGCGGTTGATGGCAGCTACATCGTCCAGCTTTTCATAAATATTGATTTCCGTTCCATTGATCACTTCGTAGTCTTTGATTCCGAGCTGATCGAGGATGACGACCGCCTTTTGCGCGTCTGCCGTTTCCAGTTCGATGAATTGACGGGTTTCACGCGCTAACTCTTCCTTCGATAGTTCATTAATGATTTTCCCGTTATGCAAAATACCGTAATGGGTCGCAATCTGCGACAGCTCATCCAATAAGTGACTGGATAGTAAGACAGTCATCCCGCGCTCCGTTACGAGTCGTTGAATGATTTCACGCATTTCAACAATGCCTGAAGGATCGAGACCGTTCGTCGGCTCGTCCAAGATTAGGAATTCAGGGTTCGTAATAAGCGTGGAAGCAATCGCTAACCGTTGGCGCATTCCTAACGAGAAATTCTTCGCTTTTTTATCATTCGTGTGACTGAGGTTCATTAAATGAAGCAATTCTTCAATGTTCCGTTCACTGACCCCGCCATTGGCCGCTTGGACCCTTAAATTCTGACGGGCTGTCAATTCTGGATAAAGCGCAGGCGTTTCAATAGACTGGCCCATTTTACGGCGGGCTTGCTGCAAGCCTTTCATGCTCGTTTCACCAAGTAGTTCGATATTCCCTTCGTCGATTGTAATCAATCCCATAATCGTACGCATGAATGTCGACTTCCCCGCACCGTTCTCCCCAATTAACCCGTAAATCATCCCTCGTTTTATTTCAATCGAAACTTTATCGAGCACTTTTTGTTTCCCATATATCTTAGATACATTCGTCGCTTTTAAAATAGTTTCAGACATACACGATCATCCTTTCAATACTGATAATCTAAGAATAAACGGCAAGTATAAATAATTCGACCGGAAAAGTATAAAGAAAGCGTAAAGAACTTTTCACGGTGCCTGTGCACCACACATTTATGACAATTCAATAATAGTAATTTTAATACACAAAGAAGCCAACTAAATGCTGATATTGTTGGCTTCTACTTATTTATTATGCAATTGTAGTGCATAGTCTGAATAGTGTGCTGCACAGGCACCCACACAATTATCATTTCACGTGCAACTCTCCCTGTATAAGCTTCCGCTTTGTCCAGACTAACGATGTCAGCAAAATCAGTTCAAATAAGTTGGTAATCGCATTGCTTCCAACGTCAAGCGGGACGGCACTGCCGATTGTCATGATGACTACACCTATGAAAAACACGGCCCATCCTGTCTTCTTCCATAACACTCCACCGGCAATGAGCATAGCTATAGTGACGAAAAGAATCATAACGGGAGGACCACTTGGCGGGTCTACTGATCCATAGCTGACAACCCCATATTCTTTTTCAACTTGTAATCGTAGATCTGCAGTGACAAATATGATTTCGAGTATGATAGCGGCAATAGTGTAGAGGACAGAAAGAATCGTTACCCACGTTTTTCTTGCCCATGAAACGCCGCTTTCGCGTAAGGTTCCAATCGAGTAGAGCACAAGTAATGGTGTAACAATGGCATGCGTCCAAAACCTAACTGCATTTAATTTTTCTAAGAGAGCTCCTTCTCCTATCCAGTGACCAATCGCTAAAATCCCGTTGTCATAGATAAGCGCTATGACGACAAGGTAGACAACACTCGCCCACTTGCTAACCTCTTGTGCATTGATACCTTTTAATCCCCAAATGAGTAACGAGATATAAGCGAAGGTGAATAGCATATAAAGTATCTGATCCATAGCTGGCTCCTTTGTTTGTTTAGTTTGTTTTTCCCATATCAGTCAGTTGTTAACCTCATTCCATGACACTCCAATCTCGATGCCTGTTTAAATAGTTAGGGTAGAGGGAAAACTACTTCTACAATATGACCGAGGTGATGTGTAATGAAACAAGAAGAAATACAAACATTAAGAGAGTTAATCAAAGACATTGATACAGCAATGCTCACTACGCTATCTGAAGAAGGGCTTGTTTCTCGCCCTATGAAAACACAAGAAGTTGAGTTTGATGGTGACTTATGGTTTTTCACGAAGAAGGAAACCAATAAATATGAAGAAATTTCACATGACCAAGATGTGAATGTGGCTTATGCAGGTAAGTCCTATGTTTCCGTACGTGGAAGAGCAGAAGTCGTTGAGGATATAAACAAGAAAAAGGAATTATGGAGCAAAGCTTACGAGAAAATAATGCAAACTTCTTATGATGATCCTAATCTTGTCTTGATAAAGGTGAAAGCGGAAGCTGCCGAATACTGGGAAACCGGCAATTTGACGAAGAAAATCGCCTTTTTCTATAAACGCATGACAGGGCAAAGTTCTAAATCAACAGATGTGAATGAAACGATTGAATTGAAGAAATGACAACTAAATGGATTGTCTCGTTCAAGGGACAATCCATTTTGCTATGTTGATGTGGTGCATATAAGTCGAAAATACGATCCGATATATTTTCAGATTGCATAAATGTACGGCGCAATAACATTTACACATACTGATTAACAATAGCCAATAAACGCTCCCTGCTTTCCGTAGGCACATTTTCAGTTAATCTTGCCCCCGCAAGGATCGGGGCCCATTGCAAAATATCTTCTTTCGCCAATCCGCTTTTTTCACAATACAATCGTAAATAAAGTTCGGCCGTTTCAATCGATCGTTCTGAATACAATAGATACGTCCGACAAACATCAGCGCGAATATCCCCCGCACTCGCATCCACCCAATCGATAATTGTCACTTTACCGCCTGACATTATTAAATTTAATAAATGAAAATCTCCATGGCAAAGCCTGTTTTCATATGTCATTGAATTTAACTTTTTCATCAATATTTCTTTTTGAAATGCATCCAAAGAAGAATCCTCGAGTTGCCGTAGTAGTTTTTCGGACATCGGCTCAAGTGATTCCGCGCGCATCTGGTGAATTTTCTGCTGGATGTCAATGGAAAGCCCAATGTAATACTCCGCTCGCTCCATGTCCTCAAAAAACAACTCCCCGATTGTCTTCCCTTCGATATACTCCATGATGATCGCTTGTTTCCCATCAATCTTCGTGACATCTAAAATTTTAGGAACAGGAAGTCCGCATGCATATGCAAACCGTTGTTTATTCGCCTCGTAAGCAGATTCGGTATCCGGCAAGTGATCTTTAAATACTTTGACGATTTTATTATCGTAAAGATAAATTACAGCGGTATTCCCTTCTCCAATTAGATTCCCTAATATCATTTAATATCTCCTAAAAACGTTAATGATTTCCCGTGATCACTTTATGAAATCATCTAACGTCTGTTTTATGCGGTATAAGCTCTCGACCGATTGCGCTAGCGGAAACCGGCTTCTTCCCGATCTCCCTCGCCCACACCGACAGCTGCCCGATATGATGAATTTCATGTGCAATGATATGCCGCATTACCTCGCCCCAAGCATCTGTCACAATCCTGCCATCGGGCAACTTACTCTGAAGCAGATTATGCTCCATGCTCTCCTCCCAATTCCGCACAAACTCCTCCACTTCCGGCTTGAATCGCATATCCAGCTCTCGGATCTTCGCTAGAGTCTTAAAGTCTTCAAAGCTCTCTAGGGGAGCGGGCTTTCCTTCCAACACCCGGATCCAACTCCATTCTACGTCGATTATGTGGAACAGCGTCTCTAGAATGCAGCCAACTCCGCCAGTTCGGGTGCGGAGAAGCTCTGCCTCCTCCACCTCTTCACACCAGCGATACCAATCCTCTCTAACTTGCCAGTTATACGCAAATAATGTCTTCATAAGGCATCCTCCAGATTAGTTGATTCGTTTTTCAACACCGAGAACACCCGTGCATCATGCGATTGTCCGTTTTGGAAGAGATAGCTGCGCAGGATTCCCTCTTGTACAAAACCATGCTTTTCTAACAGCCCAATGGAAGCAACATTATCCAAGAACGTGACAGCTCCCATTCGGTGCAGACCCAACTCTGTGAATGAATAGTCCAATACCGCCTTCAATGCCTCCGATGTCATTCCGGTTCGCCAATAATCCGGGTGGATTTCAAAGCCGATTTCCGCCCGTTTCATTCCTTTCGAAAGATTATTCAAGCCGATTGTCCCCGTGAAACGGTTATCCTCCTTTCGAAGAATGGCCCACCGGATGCTGTGACTCGATAAAAAGGAATTCCTAAAATGCTCTACCAGCTTTTCCGCCTGCTTCAATTCAGTCATCGGATCCATTCCGTAATATTGGAGGACTGCAGGATTTGAGAAGTTATTGAATATCCCTTGGGCATGCTCCTTATTGACTTCTACCAAATATAGCCGTTCTGTTACTAGTTCAGGAAATATCATGTCGGCAACTCCTTTTGCTTTTATTTAGAATAGCACAACTCTTCCGATTGTCATTAAGAGATTCTATGTGTGATCCGGTGCCTGTGCACGTGTATTATCTGAATCCAACTTTCCGGCACCCATAACCCGCACGGAAAACAGCCGTTGTCAATAACATAGAGAAAGGCTTGCTTACCAAAGGAGATAGACCATGCATTTCACGAAAACACTTCCATCGCATCCACAGTACATCCACCGAGTTTTCACTAGATGGCATCCCACAAAAAAGCTACTTTTCATGGCATTGATGGCTGCACTCACGGCCATTCTGCAATCAGCAGGCGGATTGCTGCCCCCAATTGGATTTGCCATCAGCCCCTTTTCCACTGCTTCTATAATGATCGCCACCCTACTGTCCTTGCGCTCTGGCGTCTTCGCCTACACAGTCACAATCCTCCTGTTGTTCTTACTGCAACCTAGCGAGTTAATCATCTTCCCCTTTACAACAGGATTACTTGGCCTCGGGTTAGGATGGACGCTCCGCAAACTGAATAAGCGTCCGCAAGTAGTCCTGACGAATGGTCTTCTATTAACGATCGGCATCAGCGTCCCCCTGTACGCACTAGGCTTCCCTGTACTTGGCCCAACCGTCTCATCAGCAATCAACCCGCTCACCTTGCTCCTAATTTTCACCTTCTCCCTGCTCTACAGTTGGATCTGGACGGAACTCAGTCTCTTCACCCTCCGCAAAATCAAACCAATTCTCAAAGCGGTGCCCCCTCTATAAACGGTGCATTTTTAACGGCGCCTTTTAACGGTGCCTGTGCATCACACATTTATGACAATTCAAGATTTTTCATATAAATACAGATAGAAGCCAACGAAATCTTGATATCGTTGGCTTCTTAGTATTATTTTATGCAATTGTAGTGCATTATCTGAATAGTGTGTTGCACAGGCACCGGAAGGATTCTGAAAACTCCACCCTAAAAGATTATGAAACCATTATTCCACTACGCCACATGCGATGCGGTCACCGGAATCGCCGGATGGTTGGGTTTTTCCATCGTCTGCTTCTGCATGGATGATGAGGGCTGTGCCGCCTTCATGGTATAGTGAGTTTTCCTCACCGGCCAATAGTGTGAGGTTGTCAACGAAGAATTCCTCCTTCACTGTTCCATCAGGACCGACTTCGAGGTTCGGTAAGTCGCCGGCATGCGGTCCATCCTCATGGTCGAGTCCATGGCTTGCTCCCGTCGGATTGAAATGCCCCCCTGCCGATTCAAAGTCAGGCGCTTCACAAATCCCTTTTTCATGGAAATGAAAACCGTGAGATCCTTCAGGTAAATTCTCTGCTTCCACCATGATCCGTAATGCGTCTTCTTCCTCGGTCAATTCTGCCGTTCCCACCGGTTTTCCGTTGCCATCCATCAGATTGACAGTAAGGGACGGCAATTTATCGTCTTCGACTAAATCCAAGTCAGCCGAGTCGTTATTATCTTCCTTATTGACCGTAGCGGCCGAGTCATCCTTCCCATCGGCGCATGCTGCGAAAACAAAAGCGCAGGTGAGAACCATCGTGATCCATATCCACTTTTTCATATCCACACGCTCCCTCTAGTAAAGTATTGACATCTATATAATTCACTATTTTCCGTTTAGTAAACGAAAATCAGGAAAAAGAGCCCTTACCGACCACCTTAAATGGGATGTATTGACAACAATCTAAGTAGGAATTCCCATTAAAAACATAAAAAAGGAACAGGTCCATACTAATGACCTGTTCCTCTTCAATCTATTGATGTTCCTCAATTAATTCCGAACGAGATAGTCAAACGCGCCTAATGAAGCAGTCGCGCCTGAACCCATGGAAATGATGATTTGCTTGAACGGGCTATCCGTGCAGTCTCCCGCAGCAAATACGCCAGGAATGTTCGTTGCGCCGCGCTTGTCGACGAGAATTTCGCCGAATCTATTGCGCTCAACTACGTCACCCAACCAGTCCGTATTCGGGACAAGACCAATCTGGACGAATACGCCGGCTAGTTCAACATGCTTTTCATCGCCTGATTCACGATCAACGTAAGTGATTCCGTTCACTTTATCCGTACCGGTAATCTCTTTCGTTTGAGCATTTGTAACAACAGTGACATTCGGCAGGCTATGCAGACGCTTTTGCAAGACGGAATCAGCTTTCAACTCATCATTGAATTCAAGCACAGTCACATGGTTGACGATCCCTGCAAGGTCAATCGCCGCCTCGACACCGGAGTTCCCGCCGCCGACGACCGCAACGTCTTTCCCTTCAAATAAAGGACCATCACAGTGAGGGCAATACGCAACGCCTTTATTCCTGAATTCCGCCTCGCCAGGGACACCGATATTACGCCAGCGTGCACCCGTTGAAAGAATGACGGACTTACTCTTCAGTACAGCGCCGTTTTCCAATTCGATCTCAATAAGGTCATTCTTCTCCAAACGCTTCGCGCGCACCAAGTTCATCACGTCGATGTTATAGTCTTTCACGTGCTCCTCAAGGCTAGCAGCTAGTTTAGGACCTTCCGTGCGATTCACACTAATAAAGTTCTCAATCGCAGCCGTATCTAGTATCTGACCACCGAAACGCTCAGCAACAATTCCTGTGCGAATCCCTTTCCGAGCCGCATAAATTGCCGCACTCGCACCCGCCGGACCGCCGCCGACAACAAGCACGTCATACGGATCTTTATCAGCAAACTCAGATGCATCAGGACCGCTTCCAAGTTCAGCAAGGATCTCTTCGATCGTCTTACGGCCGTTCGTGAACGGTTCACCATTCAAATAAACTGTCGGGACAGCAAGAATGTTTTTACTTTCCACTTCTTCTTTAAACGCCGCGCCGTCAATCATCGTGTGAGTAATATTCGGGTTCAACACGCTCATGAGGTTAAGTGCTTGTACAACTTCAGGGCAGTTTTGGCAGCTCAAGCTAATATAGGATTCAAAGTGAAGCTCGTCCTTGATTTTTTTCACTTGCTCGATCACTTTCTCATCCACTTTTGGAGCCCTGCCGCTCACTTGCAATAAAGCAAGGACCAATGAAGTGAATTCATGCCCAAGAGGAATGCCTGCGAAAGTGACGCCCGTATCCTCACCGATGCGATTGACGCTGAAGCTCGGCGTTCTTTCCAACTCCGCGTGCTCCACTTTAATGCGAGATGACATTGTCGCCAGTTCATCCACAAGTTCCGCCATTTCACGAGAAACTTTATCTTCCCCAACGCTCACTTTAAGTAGTACATCGCCTTCCATCAACTCAAGATATTGGGCTAATTGTTGTTTTATATCTGCATCTAAAATCATGTAATCTACTCCTTAACTTGTATTTTAACCATAGAAAACTCGGCATGATTGCCTTAAATTTTGAATCAAGAATGCGATGATTCACTTCAAAATCTAAGACAACTGCCGAAAACTTTTCAAAAATAAAGGGAGCCCCTATCCAAGAAAGGAAGGGGCCATCCCCGTTAGCCTGCTATTGGGTACTTAAATCTTGCCTACAAGGTCAAGGCTAGGCTTAAGTGTTTCTTCGCCCTCTTTCCATTTTGCAGGGCAAACTTCGCCTGGATTGTTGCGCACATATTGTGCAGCTTTGATTTTGTCGACAAGCGTGCTCGCATCGCGACCAATTCCGCCAGCATTGATTTCAACTGTTTGAACAACGCCGTCTGGATCGATGATGAACGTACCGCGATCCGCTAGGCCGGACTCCTCGTCCAATACATCGAAGTTGCGGGAAATCGTTTGTGAAGGGTCACCAATCATAATATATTCAAGCTTGCTGATTGTCTCAGAGTGGTCGTGCCAAGCTTTATGCGTGAAGTGCGTGTCCGTAGAAACGGAATAAACTTCAGCACCTAGCTCTTTTAGAGTTGCATATTGGTCTTGAAGATCTCCAAGCTCAGTCGGGCAAACGAATGTGAAGTCTGCTGGGTAGAAGCAAACGATGCTCCATTTCCCTTTTAGGTTGTCATCAGTTACCTCGATGAATTCACCTGTACCGCTATGGTAAGCTTGCGCTCTGAATGGTAGTATTTCTTTTCCGATAAGTGACATAAAAAAATTCCTCCTAATGTGATTTTTCATAGTTAGTCTAGGTTAATTCATTAAAACCTAAACCGCAGCAAGAATTATGTTGTATTCTCAACTGCTTAACTATAATAATTCTAATTACATACTCATTATCATATAGAACTGTGCTTTTGTCAACAGATACACTTCTGTCTCCACAAACCCCTCTACATCAACCGTTCCAGGGGTATTCCATCATTATTGATTCCATATTATTTACAAGATAATAAGATTTTTATCCAAACCACCAATTCTCAATTACCACCACAGGTTATCGTTTATTAATTATTTTAAAGATATTGAATACATATAATATAATAACCCCTTGCAAAGTGCCTTTAACGGCGCTTTTAACGGTGCCTGTGCACCACACATTTATGACAATTCAATAGAAACTATATACATACAGTGAGAAACCAACCGGATATTGATTTGGTTGGTTTCTTCAATTATTTTATGCAATTGTAGTGCATTATCTGAGTAGTGTGCTGCACAGGCACCCGAACAATTCCCAAACAATTCGAACCACACATATTCAACCTTCCCTATTGTTGGCGGAATCATAATAGTGTACGATGCATAGTATAAGAACACGAGGTGACAACTATGGAGCCATTGATGGAATCATTCACGACAGAATTACGGAGAGGAACGTTGACTCTTGCTGTATTGAGTCAGTTGCGGACGCCTCAATATGGATATTCATTAGTCCAGCGTCTTGAAAAGGCAGGCGTAGCCATAGAGCAAAGCACGTTATACCCGCTGCTTCGCCGATTAGAGAAACAGGCACTCTTAACGAGTAGTTGGGATACAACGGAAAGCAGACCCCGGAAGTATTACGTAATTAGTGAGTACGGCAGTGATATTTATGAGCAATTGAAAAAGGAATGGGAAACGATGACAGCGGAACTGAAAACATTATTGGAAGGAGATGAGAATGATGAAGCTGATTGAAGCCTATATATATGAAGTAACGCGAAGACTGCCGGAGAAATTACGGGAAGATATTGCCCTGGAACTCAGATCGACGATTGAGGATATGCTGCCCGAGCATTTTTCAGAGGATGAAGTAAAGGAAGCCCTTTCGAAACTGGGCGATCCCGCTCACCTCGCCGCAAGCTACCGCGACACACCGATGCATGTAATCGGCCCGAAAGTATATGATGCTTATCTATGGACAATGAAAATGATTGTCCCATGGGCAATTTTAATTACCATTTTAGTTCATGTCGTTGAAACGATTGTCCTCTTTTCTGGAGAAGAAAGTATACTCTCTGTTGTAATAAAAAGCATTGGAATCATCATCGCAAATATTATACATGTGCTTATCCAGACGTTCTTCTGGGTGACCATCGTATTTATTTTCATTGAAAGAATCGGTTTGGCAAAAAGCAATGGTTCCATCACAACATATGGGTCGGAGTGGACTCCCGAACAATTGAAATATGTTCATGTCATTTCGAAGAAAAAGGTGATTCCAAGGAGTGAGATCATTTTTGGACTTGTCTGGACCGCGATTTGGGTCGTTCTTTATTTTAATGCGGACCGACTTGCAGGCGTCTATCGATCAAGTGATGGCGACGGGTTGCAAATGGTAATGCCAGCTTTGAATCAATCGGTATTGATGTCGTATTTGCCGATTGTTTTACCATTTGCTTTGCTCGAAATTGGATTGGCGCTCTTCAAATGGAAAGAACGACAATGGACAATGAAGCTCGTAGCGATAAATGCTGTCAGTAAAGTAGTCAGCTTGACCGTCTTCATCGTCATTGCCAGCAACCCTGCCCTCATCAATGAGGCGATGATTCCATACTTGGCAAATGTACTAGAAATCAATTCGTCCTCCGTCCAGAATTTCATCGATTGGGCGGTGTGGACGATCATCGCAACCATCATCGTAACCGTAGCCATCGAAATCTACGACAGTTACCGAAAAGCAAAAGCATAATTGTGTCGGTGCCTGTGCACCACACATTTATGACAATTCAACAATAATCATATTCATGCAGAAAGGAGCCGACCAAAGATTGATCTGGTCGGCTCCACCATTTATTTCATGCAATTGTAGTGCATTATCTGAATAGTGTCTTACACAGGCACCCGAAAGATTCTAATAACTCTGTATCCTCTTCCCCATTGGCACGGCTTGCAACCGTACCGCCACGATGACCCCTATGACTGCCCCGCTTACGCTGGATACGAGGAAAGGCGGCATGAAGAAGAAGGCGGTTACGGTTGTTCCCATCAGGACGGCCGCATATGGTACCGCGAAGAGGGATGCAATCACTCCCGTCCCGATGATTTCCCCAAGCGCAGCCAACCACGCCTTCCCCGACTGCTTATAGAGCAGCCCGGCAAGCGCGGCGCCGATCATCCCTCCCGGAAAAGCGAGCAATGACCCGGTGCCTGTCAAGATGCGTACTAAGCCGGTCAAGAATGCAATGATGACAGCAGGAACCGGCCCAAGCAGAATCGCCGCGATTACATTGACCGCGTGCTGGATCGGATATGCGCGGGCTATCCCCGCAGGAAACGAGACGAACGCGGATCCCGCCACCGCAATCGCGGTAAACACAGTCATTAAAACCAGCTTTCGAGTACTCATCGCAGCACACCCCTTTCACGGCTCCATTTCAATGACACTTCCGCCAACCGACTCGCCGCCAATTCAGGATCAGTAGATGAAGCAATCGCTGAAATGACGGATATTCCGCTTGCCCCTGCACGGAAGATGGGCTCGGCATTCTCCGCTGTAATGCCTCCGATTCCAACAATCGGCAAGTCAGGATACACCGCCGCGATTTCTGCAATCATCGCTGTACCCGCAACCGGTTTCGCATCAGCTTTCGTTATCGTCCGATAGACTGGCCCCATGCCAACATAATCCGCCCCATCCGCAATTGCCTTAGTCGCTTCACCTACTGTATGAACGGAAACGCCCACGATCTTTTCAGTTCCAATTCTTTTTCGGACGAATCGCGCCTCAACATCGTCCTGGCCGACATGGACGCCGTCCGCGTCAATCTCAACAGCAAGATCCACATCATCATTAACGATGAACGGCACTCCATATTGCGCACACAATCGTTGACAGCTCTCTGCAAATGCTTTCTTTTCCATCCCGACGAGTGCACGCGCCCCCTTCTCTCTCAGCTGGAAGCAAGTGATCCCTCCTTTTAAGGCATCTTCCAAAACAGATAGCGGCTTCTCGGCATTTACAGAGCCCATAATGAAATATAGCGTAACGTCAACGTTTCCCAATCAATTCAACATCCTTCCGTTCCACAATGCCCCGATTCCGAAATGCCGCATGGTTTGTCGGCCCGTGTCCATTGCCAAGGTAAAGCCCATCTTCAATCGCCGCATGGATAAAGTGTTTTGCGGTAACGACTGCGTCACGCATCGGTGCACCTTTCGCAAGCTCTGCTGTAACAGCAGCGGCGAACGTACAGCCCGTGCCATGCGTGTCTTTCGTTTTGATCCGCTTGCTTCTCATTAGAAAGCACTCGCCATCCGCCGACATGAATAAATCCTCCGCGTCACGGGTATCCATCCGATGCCCCCCTTTCAGCAGAACGGCCCCGGCCCCCATCCGAAGCAATTGATTTGCGGCATTCTCCATATCGTGCATTGACACAATCGTCATTCCCGTCAGCACTTCCGCTTCAGGTATATTGGGCGTCAGAAGGGTCGCCGACGGAATGAGTCGCTTCTTCAAAGCCACAATCGCTGTCTCTTGAAGAAGAGAAGCGCCGCCTTTCGCAATCATGACGGGATCGACCACTAAAGGTATCCTCTCATATCGGCTTAATGTATCCGCGACCGCCTCGATAATTTCCGCTGAAAACAGCATTCCCGTTTTCGCAGCGCCAACCGTGAAATCATTCATCACAGCCTCAATCTGGGCAATGACGATGTCCGCCTCAATCGGTTGAACCGCATGAACGCCAAGCGTATTCTGAGCAGTAACTGCCGTCAATGCTGATGTTCCGAACGTGCCGAGCTCCTGGAATGTTTTCAGATCGGCCTGGATGCCTGCCCCGCCGCCACTGTCCGAACCTGCAATCGTGAGCGCAACAAAAGTCATTTGGAAACCCCCTCTTTAACAATGAATTGGTCGACATCGATTGCTTCATCGTCCATTTGATGTAAGGCATTTAGGAAATAAACCGCAAAATCCCCTGGACCGGAAGCTAGTTCAGCCGCCAATTCACCCGCTCGTTTGTAAAAGGCGAGACTGTAAGCAACTGCGTCAATCGGGGAACGCGTACCGACGGACAGGAAAGCGGCGGAAACCGCGCTTAACAGACAGCCCATGCCCGTAATTTTACTCATGAGCAGATTCCCTCCTGTGATTCTGATGATTTTTTCACCATCTGTTACGATGTCGGTCTCGCCGGTAACAGCGACGAGGCAACGGTGGCGGCGAGCGACATCTTTCGCCGCCTCCTCAATATTTGCCGAGCCAGCCCCTGCATCGACCCCTTTCGCTTCCCATTCAACGCCCGCAATCGACGCAATCTCACCGGCATTTCCGCGTATAAGCGTAATATCCAATTCCTTCAGAAGTGTAGCGACCGTCTGTTTTCGGAAAGTGGTCGCCCCAGCTCCGACCGGATCCAATACGAGTGGCCGCCCTTTAATAGAAGAAACTTTTCCTGCGGCAATCATTGATTGAACAGCCAAAGGATCCAGCGCCCCGATGTTGAGCAATGTACAGGAGGATACGGCGGCTACTTCCGCGGCCTCCTCGATCGCATCCGCCATGATCGGAGAAGCTCCCAATGCCAGCAGGCCGTTCGCTTGAAAGTTTGCGACGACAATATTCGTGATGCAATGGACTAACGGGTTTTGCATACGCAGTTCTTGCAGCAATGAAGATTGAGTCATTATGCATGCACCTCGTTTGTTTCAAGAGACCAAGATTGCTTTGTCCAAGCCATTTCCCAAAACTGCAATTCATAATGGATGCTTTTAATGAAATGAGCTTTTAATTGTTCGCGTCTTTTAACCGAAAGATCTTCCGTCAATTTATTCAAACGGTCGATCTGTTCACGGGTTGCCTGCTCGAACCATTCAGAACTGTACGTGGCAATCCATTTGTCGTAAATCGGGTGGTCCGGTTTCGCGTCCTTCAGCCGCTCGCCGATTTCGTAATACAACCAATAACATGGAAGCAATGCGGACAACGTCGTGGCCAAGTCACCTTCCAACGCTGCCCGGTATAAATGCGATGTGTACGCATACGCTGTCGGCGCCGGCTCAAATTTTTCAATGTCCTCATCCGTAACTCCCAACAATCCAAAGAAGCCTTCATGCAATGAAATCTCCGCCCCGCATGTTCCATCCGCATGTTGTGCAAACCGCTGCACCGTCAATAAATCCGTTGCCTGCACAGCTGCCATTGCATGCACTTTTGCAAAGTGCTTCAGATAGTACGAGTCTTGCAGGACATACTGTTTGAAAACATCCTTTGGCAAAGTTCCTTCAGCAAGCGCTGCGATGAACGGATGATGGAAGCTTGCCTCCCAAACATCGTCACATTCCTTCCGTACCTCTTCACAAAACGTCATTCCAACCACTCCTTTAAAATTTTGGAAAACCAAAAAAGCCGCTTCACTCAACACAATCGTTGAAGAAGCGGCTCGCATATCGGCGTAAGATAACCTTTGGAAGACGTGCGACCCACTTCCCTACGCTGGTATGAGCCAGATCAGGTTCGAAGGGTCCGCGTATCGATACACGTCTCAGTCTTTCACAAAGACTCCCCCAGTGGTTAACTCTTTTCAGTTTTCTACTACACTATAACATAGATTACTAGCCATGCAAGGTCTATGTAATATTTGGTAACATATAACGTTAGACCATTCAGACCATTCATTATTCATGTTAATAAAGTAACGAGACATCTACGGTGCGCATGACTCACGTATGTAATTAATTGTCAATAAATGGGTTACGAGGGACGAATCGATTAGTTTTCATCCTCTTTTTGGTCTATTAATGCATTTCTCATTGTTACAAAGGTTAATATTTCCATGAATACTTGTTAATTGGTTGTCACACTACTGTTATTTACTTTTGTTATTGTTGGTAATGTGCAGATGGGGCGCTGCCAACCTATCCGAGTGAAACTATTTCATGGATAATAAAAAACGCTCCTACATGCTTGAGAAGGAGGCGGATGTACATAACAACTTACTAAACTGAGTGTTATTTTTCGCTTCATGATCTGGTAGTCGAGTTAAAAAAATTTAAGAAAAGGGAGTTTGATCATTCTTGGTTAACGAAACGAATCGTAATGAAAAGAACACGAAAAAGAAAATTTTGCCGTTTGTCATGTCGACGTCAATGCTAACTGCAGCTATTTTTGGAGCTGGCGGTTCAGCTTTAGCAGCTGAAAATGGTGAAAAAGAGTTCAAAAACCACGGTGAAAAAGTTTCCTATTATGCAACAAGCATTCCGGGTTCACCTGAAAAAGGGAAATTCATGCGTACGATTGCAAATAAAAACTTCGTAGCTGCAGAGCCGGGTGAAAATGATACAACAGATGAAGATGACACAGACGCACCTAATAACGATGACGAAGATACAGATGCACCTGTAGATGAAGAAGGTACAGACGCACCAGCTGATGAAGAAGATGTAGAAGCACCGACTGATGAAGAAGAAGCTGAGGAAACACCATCTGATGAAGAAGAAGTTGAAGAAACTCCAGCTGACGATGAAGTAGTTGACGAAACTCCAGTTGACGAAGAAGAAGTTGAGGAAACACCAGCTGAAGATGAAGAAGTTGACGAAACTCCAGCTGACGAAGAAGAAGTTGAGGAAACACCAGCTGAAGATGAAGAAGTTGACGAAACTCCAGCTGACGAAGAAGAAGTTGACGAAACTCCAGTCGACGAAGAAGTAGTTGACGAAACTCCAGTTGACGAAGAAGAAGTTGAGGAAACACCAGCTGAAGATGAAGAAGTTGACGAAACTCCAGCTGACGAAGAAGAAGTTGACGAAACTCCAGTCGACGAAGAAGAAGTTGACGAAACTCCAGTTGAGGAAGAAGAAGTTGAAGAAACTCCAGCTGAAGATGAAGTAGTTGACGAAACTCCAGTTGACGAAGATGTAGAAGTACCAGCTGAAGAAGAAGAAGCTGTCGACGGAGATGAGGCTGTAGAGTCACCTGCTGACGAAGAAGATTCTAATGAAGTACCTGTAAATGAAGATGATGCTACAGACGCACCAGCTGAAGAAAATGCTGAAGTAGATGCCGAAGTAGATACTGAAGAAACAGAAAAGCCAGCTGACGAGAATATCAATGAAGATAAGTCGTCAACTGACCAAGCCGATTCAATTATAACAGATGAGCAAGCCAATGAATATAAATCTATCTTACAAAATTATGTAAGCTTACTTGATTACTATAACCTTGCAATCCAAGATCACCTCGGAATTGTCTTGCCAGGTGAAGATGCAGAAGAACTACCTGTCGAAGGTGACGATGTAGTAGAATTACCTGCTGGCGATGACGCTGTTGAAGGCGACGATGCTGTTGAAGGTGACGACGCTGTTGAAGGCGACGATGCTGTTGAAGGCGACGACGCTGTTGAAGGCGACGACGCTGTTGAAGGCGACGATGCTGTTGAAGGCGACGATGCTGTTGAAGGCGACGATGCTGTTGAAGGTGACGACGCTGTTGAAGGTGACGACGCTGTTGAAGGCGACGATGCTGTTGAAGGTGACGACGCTGTTGAAGGCGACGACGCTGTCGAAGGCGACGACGCTGTTGAAGGCGACGACGCTGTCGAAGGCGACGACGCTGTTGAAGGCGACGACGCTGTTGAAGGTGACGACGCTGTTGAAGGCGACGACGCTGTTGAAGGCGACGACGCTGTTGAAGACGAAGAAGTTACTGAGCAACCAGCTACAGATGTTGTTCAAACAACAGTTTGGGACAAGCTAGTCGGATATTACAACCAAGTTGTTGCAGCTTACAGCTCATTCTTCGGATTGCTCAAAAAGTAAGATAGCAACAAAATAAAACTGAATAACTGATCCCATACTAACAGGAAATGTTATCATTCCCTGCCCTGAACCGTATGCCTTACGGTTGATCAAATTAAATTTTGATAAACAATACAGCCCTTGTGAACTCCGATTGGAGTTTTCAAGGGCTTTATTCTGTTCCTTTTCGGTGCCTGTGCATCACACATTTATGACAATTCAACAAAAGTTATAGTAATGCAGAAAGAAGCCGACAAAATGTTGATTTGGTCGGCTTCTTCATTTATATTATACAATTGTAGTGCATTATCTGAATTGTTTATTGCACAGGCACCCAAACAATTCGCAAACAATTCACTCGCCTTTTACTTCATGGCTCAACGCTTTCAGGTCACTGCCCGTCGGATTTTGAAACACGTGGAGTCCAAACTCCCCTGCAACAGCAAAGAGATGATCGAAAATATCAGCTTGCACAGTTTCATAGACGGTCCATTGAACACTATTCGCAAAGGCGTAAATTTCAATCGGCAACCCATTCTCTCCAGGTGCCAATTGCCGGACCATCAATGTCTTTTCCTGATGGATGCCTGGATGGCGTCGAAGATATTCGCTGATGTATGCCCGGAAGACCCCGATATTCGTCATCGCTCTCCCATTCACAAGATTATTCCTGTCGATTTTATTCGTAACGTTATACTCCTCAATCTCTCGTTTCCGTTCAACGATATACTCCGACAGAAAGTTAATCTGTTTATAATGCTCAATCATTTCCTCCGTGCAAAACTGGATACTTGACATATCGATATACAATGCACGCTTGATGCGCCTGCCGCCGGATTCCTGCATTCCGCGCCAGTTGATGAAGTGATCCGAAATGAGCGCATAGCTCGGGATCATCGTCACTGTTTGGTCGAAGTTCCGCACCGCCACCGTATTCAAGGAAATATCAATGATATCCCCGTTCGCACCATAATTCGGCACTTCAATCCAATCACCCATTCGAACCATTTCGGTGGCCGACAACTGGATCCCAGCCACTAATCCTAACAAGGAATCCTTGAATACCAACATAAATACTGCCGATAGAGCACCAATCCCACTCAACAGGATAATCGGACTTTCCCCCATCAGATTGGCAATCACCAAAATGGCACCAACAATTACAACAATAATTTTAGCAACTTGCACATATCCTTTAATCGGCTTCGTCTTTGCAATTTCATACGTCTGATAAATATCATTGAACACGCTTAAGAGTCGATTGATAACACTAAATGCCACAATCATAATATACGTCAGCGCCAACGTTTCAATCACCTTCTGATACGTCGGAAAAGTTGCAGCGAAGTAATAAATGATGAGTGCAGGCACAAAATGGGATAATCTGCGAAGCACTTTTCGTTCCAACAGAATATTGCCCCACTGGATTTTATGCTTTTTCACAATATGAGCGATGAATCGGATAATCATATGTTTTGTAATAAAATTCGCGATGATGCAAAGGAGTGTGATGACAGTAACCAGGATGACAAAGGACAGCGGGTCAACCAAGGTATCATCCACTCCGTAACCTAATAGACGATTACGAATAAAGTTCATTTGTCTCCTCCACTATGCGTAGTCTGCTTTCCATTATACCAGAACCAAGAGGTCGCCACTTTCTTCAGCCTCCTGTGCATGCAATGATACGATTTAGTGGAATATGATACAATCGAGAAAATAACAAACAAATGAGGTAAATGATATGTGCCGAAACATTAAAACGCTGTTTAATTTTAGCCCTCCGGCTACTACGGATGAAATTTATTCCGCTTCGCTCCAGTATGTGCGGAAGGTTTCTGGTTACAGCAAGCCATCGAAGGCAAACGAGGATGCTATTAATCTTGCTGTTGAGGAAGTCGTTATCGCTACACAAAAATTACTAAACTCATTGGTCACGAATGCTGAACCTCGTAATCGAGAAATTGAAGCCGAACGGGCTCGAGCTCGTAATGCAAAAAGATTTGGATTGGAGAATCAGGAGTAATTGTATCGGTGCCTGTGCGGCATACATTTATGACAACTCAACAAAGTAGATATAACTACAAAAAGAGGCTGACCAAAGATGATCAGCTTCTTCGTTTATTTCATGCAATTGCAGTGTATTATCTGAATTGTGTGCTACACAGGCACCCAAACAATTTAAGACTTGTAGGCAGCATCAACTGTTGTGTCATCCGAATGAGGAAATAACCCCATAAACCCATTTTCTTTATTCATGAACCTACTTCTCCCCTAGTTATTCGGCATCCTTTTCCATATACTGCCGAATGGATCGGTAATAAATAAAATATTGTCCAAACGCAATCAATAGCAATGCGTTCAGCATACCAAACTTCCCAATCGGTAAAATCAGAAATAAGCTTGCTAGGAACGGGAGTGCGACCGTGAAGTAAGAATAGACTTTCTGTGTTGCCCGTCTTGTGACTTCCTCAAACAATTCGTCATCCTCCATATATTCCTGCGGTTTTAATGTCATGATTTTCAGCTGATGACTCGGGTTCCGCTTATTATGATGATGCATTTTCCAGCCAAATATAAGTAGATAGATAACTAAGAGGACGAGCCAAGCGGCAAGGCACCAAAACCCGACGCCCTCCAAACTAAACTGAAACAGGAAGCTATCCGTACCATTTGATATTTCATAATCCAAGGTGAATCCAATTATCGTCGTGAGTGCAATCAGCAATAATATGAACCCCATTTGCCAGATCGGATACGTATACCTCATATCGCCTTTCATTTCATTCCTCCCCTTCCAACCAAAATACTTCGTTCATATCACATTGGAATGCTTGCGCAATTTTCAGGGCCAACGTGACCGAAGGAGAAAACTCTCCTTTTTCAATAAAGCCGATCGTTTGCCGCGTGACACCAACCATTTTGGCGAGATCGCTTTGCGTATACTCATGACGGGCACGCAACTCTCGAACCTTGTTATTCAGCATGTCAATTCCTCCTACTTCTAATGTATGTTATTCTTAACACTATGTAAAGTTTTATTAACATTTTGTTAGGGGTAATTAACAATATCGGTTCAACCAACTTGTTAAACAGTACTTAATACCTCAATCGACAGGCCTAAGATTTAGTTGCGAAAACTTGCTATAGTATAGATACCGAAAAATTCCAAGGGGGAATCTGATCTCTATGAAAAAAAACCATATACTAATTGTTTCAATGCTATGCCTGCTTTTAGTAGGAGCATGCTCGGATAAGTCTGCAGCCATAAAAGAACCGCAGCCAACGTCCGAGCAAAAAAAGCAGGAACAGAAGATTGATTATCAAGCGGCAGTGGAAAAGAAAAACGCTGAACTTGAAATGACGCCATTGGAACTGACATCCTACGGCGAGGAAGTCGGCGCTGCGTTACTCGAACCAACCCACACAAACTTCGCGGTAAATGAAATTGTCACCATTGAAGGAACGGTCGAGAATCAGGACCAATTACAAGAAGACTTTGTATGGATCAAAATTAGATATACAGGAGAAGCGCTTTCCGATGACTCGATGGAATACTATGCGCCAATTAAAGATGGTAAATTTAAACAGGACGTAAGGCTGTTCAATGGAGAGGGAGAATACCAAGTTTCCGTAATGCTCCCGAGTACGAAACAGAAAAATTATTACTATGACCTTGCAAAATTCACTGTTTTCAACGTCAACCCTGCGATCCACCGAGACCTTACATACACCCCCTTTGCCCAAGAAGCAGGATTATCACTTGAGGCTCCGGATAGCGGTTATGTAAAAGAAAGCGAGATCTTCGCACTCAAAGGAGAAATCCCTTCCATCAAAGGACCAAACGAACAACTGATGCTTGAACTCAAAAAAGACGGAGAAACGTGGAAGCACATAATAACAGTAAGAACGGCAAATTCGCGTATGATGTCCCTTTATTTTACGGAAAAGGTGTCCATCAATTAAAAGTCTACGTTCCTGACGAGGAGAGAAACAATTATTTTCAAGAGGGAACGATTCTTTATATCGATAATGAATCCGACCTTGTCACTGAACCGATCAAGTACATGACGACATATGAGGAACGAGGCGTCAATCTCACCTATCCGACAGCCGGCGGCGAAGAAACCAATTTAACGTATCGCATAAAAGGCAGTATCGACAAAGATGCCCCATTTGCAAAAGAGACGACACACCTTTATATTACGACGAAAAAAGATGGCGACGAGGCGCTGTCCGTTATTCCCGTCGATAATTACAAATTCGACGATGAATTCTATTTGCGCTTTGGACCTGGAACCTATGACGTTACCGTTAGTGTTCCGAAAATAAAAGAGAAAAACAGTGCTAAGTTTTATTATTATGATGTAGCCAAGTTCACAGTAAAAAGTACAGCAACGGAGGACCAACGTGATGTGCTGCCATCACGTGGAGTTCAATCCGATGCCCCTGAAATTATCGCGATTGTGAAAGAGCTCATAACTGAAGATATGTCAGATCGCGAGAAAGCTAAAGCCATCTATGAATTTACGGCTAAGTCAATTGCCTATGATGTACAAAAACAGAAAAACAGCGAGTTTGAATGGGATGATAGTGCGTTAAAAGTGTTACAGCTTGAAAAAGGGATTTGCCAGGACTATACGTATCTCGCCCTCGCCTTGCTCCGCGCGTCAGGCATGGAAGCAAGATATATAGCAGGAACGGCCGGGTCCGGCTTCAATTTCTCCCGACACGCATGGGTGGAAGTTAAAGTGGATGGCGAATGGCTCACAATGGACCCGACATGGGGTGCGGGCCACATCGCCAATGGTGAATTCGTAGCGAAATACACAGAAGATTACTTCGAGCCAAATGATGAAGCATTCAAGACGCATTCCCGGCATGGTGTGCAATATTGATTTTGAATGACAGGTGCCTGTGCAACACCCATTTATGACAATTCAACACTATTTATATAAATACGGAAAGAAGCTGATCAAATCCTTATTTGATCAGCTTCTTCGTTTCACTTTATGCAATTGTAGTGCATTATCTGAATAGTGTGCTGCACAGGCACCCACACAATTCAGCCTGTGTATTGAATCAGTTGAGCGACCACTAATGTGACAATCCCAATTGCTGAGAACACAAGGAATAGCGGCATATAGAAACGAATCCATTTTTGCCAAGATACACCGGCAATAACGAGTGCAGCCATAAAGTAACCAGATGTAGGAAATAGAATATGGGCAAAGCCGTCTCCGAACTGGAACGCAAGTACAGCTGTCTGTCTTGTTACGCCGAGCAGGTCTGAAAGTGGCCCCATGATCGGCATCGTGACTAAGGCCTGTCCACTTCCGGACGGGATAATAAAGTTAATGGCCAACTGGACCAGATACATCCCTACTGCACCGAGAACAGATGGCATCTCACCGACCATTGAACCGAGGCTGTAAACGATCGTATCCATAATTTGTCCGTCTTCAAGCACAACAGCGACAGATCGGGCAAGCCCAATAATAATGGCTCCCATAAGCACATCTCGGAATCCTTCCGTGAAAGCGTTTGAAATCTGGGTAGCGTTCAGTCCGGCAATCAGGCCAACAACAATCCCCATAAAGATGAATAATCCTGCCATCTCAACCATGAACCAACCGTGCTGAAGCACACCATACACTAAGAAGCCAAGGAAGAGGAGTGCAGCAACTGAAGCATATTGCTGTCTTTTGTTCATGCTTTTCGCTTCAATTTTATCTCTCTGCTTGTAAAGTTGCCTTTTTTCTTGGTCATCTTCATACACATAACTGTGTAAAGGATTCTGCTGAACCTTTTTTGCATAGCGCATGATGAAGAAGACTCCCACCGATACACAAACAATAAATAGAGCTAAACGAAGCGGCAATCCTGAAAACACCGGGATACCGACAATCTTTTGCGATAATCCTACGTTAATCGGATTTAAAACCCCAGTAGTAAACCCGACGACCGTACCGACAAGAGCAATCGATGCGGCCACTATGGAATCATACCCCAAAGCAATGATTAACGGCATGATCACAGGGATATAAACGAGCGATAGCTCAGGGGTTCCAATTAATGTTGCCCCAATCGCAAACACTGTTGTTAAAATCGGTATGAGCAAAATACTGTTTTTCGCAAAACGGTTTGCCATCCTGTCCACGACCACTTCAATGATTCCGGTCGTCTTCAGCACCGCGAACATACCACCGATAATAAACGTGAAAAAGACAATTTCACCCGCATCAATCAGTCCCCGCGGAATAACAGTAAGGAAATCAGCTATGCCAATTGGTGCAGCGTCGACTTCTGTAAATGAGTTCGGGTCAATCGATGTTCTTCCGTCAGGACCTGGCACACGGTCAAACTGACCTGCAGGAATAAAGTACGTCGAAATTGCTGCAAGCGCACTGAATGTAAAAAGAATGACATAAATATGAGGAAGTTGAAACTTCTTTTTATTGCCCTTTTCCTTTGTCATATTGAAACCTCCAAACTTAGTTTGTGTTTTACAGACTACTAATGAATCTACTAGTATCCCGTAGTTTTGTTGTTTCATGTATCTCAGCCTTATTATACAAGCTCCTTACGAAAGAGTCGTTAGACCTTGTAGCCAATAAAATACAATTACATTGTTGAAGTAACACAACAGAAATTTCCGTTTTGTCAACAATGCACAAATGCTTGTGCATGAATTACGCAAAATTACGTTAATTTATCTGATATTCAATTTTGAGTATAAAAAAACGACCCCGTCAGATTATAGAAATCTGAAAGAGTCAGCCTCTCACACTGCCGTAATTATTGTGTATCGATAAATAACGGTTCCCCTTAACTAATAATGACAATGTCTTGCCATCCCAATAATCAAACTCTCAGTGAGCCACGGAACCCTCTTGCAGCGTAATACGAGTCCGCACCGTTATGATATAAAAATACTTTGCCATAACGATAATCGCAAAATATAGCACCGCCAAGTTCTCTAATATCAGCAGGTGTTTGCACCCAACTAGATGTTTTCTTATCAAAGTTATCAAGTCTCTGCAGTGTTCGATATTGTTCTTCTGTTAACAGTTCAATGCCCATTGCAGTCGCCATATCCATAGCGCTATTTTCCGGTTTATGTTTTTTCCGTGCCTCCAATGCTGCACGGTCGTAACAAACACTTCTACGGCCTTTAGGACTTTCCGCTGAACAATCATAGAAAATGTATTCGTCATTCTCTAGATTATATTCCACAACATCAGGTTCTCCGCCGGTTCTTTCCATTTCATGCAGCGACCAAAGTTTTTCCGGATTTGCAGCCAATTTCGTTTGGACTTTCTCCCATTCAAGACCTCCATGCCGATGTATATTTTTCTCGAAACGGGCTTTCAATACGTCGAGTAATTGTTCACGTTGTTCGCTTGTCAGCTCTTTATTCATTTGGTCATATCCCCTCTATTTTATCCTAAGTGAAAGTACCTAACTACAATGATACTATAAACAATATCACCAAAAAAGAAGCTCCTCAAAAGTCAATATGACTAAAGAGAAGCTTCTTCATATTTGATAAAGCTAATTTGGAAAGTTGAATTATCTCTTCCCTTTATCATAAATTTCGCCCAACGCTCTTGGAGCTCGATTTGATTTAGAGAAAAAGATCAATAACATCAACGTTACTACATACGGTAAAATCATGAATAAATCAGTGAAACTACTTGGTAATGCCATCGACTGGGCAATAAACATGCCACCCGATTTAGCAAAACCAAATAAAAGACAAGCTCCCAACGTCGGCAGGATTCTCCAGTTACCAAAGATTAACGCTGCAATCGCCAAGAATCCATATCCCATATAAATGCCTGAAGAAAATTGGGCTGAAATGGAATAGGCAAAACACATACCAGCGAGACCTGATAAGAGTCCTGATATAAGAACCGCAGAAAACCGTATTTTCGATACACTTACACCTGCTGCATCAACGGATTGAGGATTTTCCCCACTCGCTCGTAGGCGCAATCCAAACTTTGTTTTATATAAGACATACCATGCAAAAATAGCAATGACAACGATGATTACTTGGAACGGATACACATTCGTAAATACCGCACCAACCACAGGTATATTGGCTAAACCGTCAATCGTAAATCGCTCCGATACACCTAATCGGAACTTGTCCGAAGCCGCTCCGAATACGAGGGCATTGATCTGTGTTGTTAAGAATGTCGTTAGGGCTAACGCCAAAATATTAATGACGACACCGCTGATGACTTGATTTGCCTTAAATTTAATACTTAGTACAGCATGAATAATGGAAAATCCCATTCCGCCAATCATCGCAAACAGTAACGCCACGTAGAACATATCCTCAATAGCTGCTCCAGAAGCATTTGCGATCAAAACAGCTGACATAGCTCCGATGAATGCACCGAACCCTTGAAAGCCTTCAAGCGCTAAATTGGTAATCCCACTTTTCTCACTATATATACCGCCGATCGCCATGATAAAAAGAGGTAGAGCAAAGGATAATCCATCAATAATAATCGTATCCATTTATGATTCACTGTCCTTTCGATCCACTTCTTTTTCCTTCAAGCGGCTGACTTTATGTTTCACGTACGCACCACATGCACTAAACAATAGGATTAACCCGATGATCACAGAAGCAATTTCTTGTCTGATTCCAGCCTGTGAACTCATATACGTGCTTCCTTGGTCAATAATCGATATTAAGAAAGATGAAAAAATAATCCCGATTGGATGAGCGTTTCCTAATAGTGCCACCGCAATGGAGTCAAAACCGATATTTGTTAACACTTTTGGCTGTATGGAACCAAAATAGCCTAAATAATACGTCACACCTGCCAGACCGGCTAAACCGCCTGAAATGACCATGGCTAAGACCGTATTGCTACCGACCTTTATTCCTGTATACTTCGCCGCATCCCGGTTGGATCCTACTGCTTTAATTTCAAAACCAACAACTGTTTTGTCCATAAGAAACTTGATGATAATCGCGATTGCGATGGCCAAAATAAAGCCCAATGGAATATTCATTTTCAAGTTTGCGATCTCAACATTTACTAACGTCAATCGCGCTGCTTCCGTAATATATTTAGACTGTCTTGAAATCGGATCAATATAATACATATGAATAAAGAAGCTTATGACGTATTGGGCAATGTAATTGAACATAATCGTCGTTACGACTTCATGAATGTTAAATTTATATTTTAGCCATCCTACTAATCCACCCATCAAGCCGCCGGCAACCATTCCGACCAGCAATACAAGCGGTTTTGCAATAAAAGCATCCAACCCGCTGTAACCGACAATAACGGTCGCTAAAAACCCGGAGAATAGCATTTGACCGGAAACCCCAATATTAAATAGTCCTGCTCTAAGGGCAACGGCCACTGCCAGACTGGCAAATACCATTGGCGTCATGGCGTTCAGCAATTGCAAAAAGTCGGTAAACATGCTCTTGTAGCCGGCGTACGTTGGCTTCGGCAAGATTCCTGCTCCTTGGAACAAGTTGTAAAATGCTTGGAACGGATTTTTACCGAGCAACAGGATGATAATCGCCGCAGCTATGAAACTGACTAGTATAGAGGCAACCGGAATGCTGATTGGTTGCCATTTTTCATTTCTTAGTGGCCAAATCAGACGATAACGTAGACTTGTTTTCTTTTTATCCTTACTCATGCTTTGCCCCCATCATATATTCGCCGACTTCATTTGTCGTTAATGATTCACTGCTTGCGATCTTTTGAAATTGGCCATTATAGATAACACCGATTGTATCCGCTACATTCATAATTTCGTCCAGCTCTAACGAAACAAGTAAGATCGCTTTTCCTTGATCGCGTTGTTCGATAATCATCTTATGAATGTTTTCGATCGCACCGATATCTACTCCCCGTGTTGGCTGAACGAAAATCATAAGCGGGGATTGCAATTCGATCTCACGGGCAATTATTGCTTTTTGCTGGTTGCCGCCACTCATCGAACGAACTTGCGTCTTAATCCCTTGTCCACTTCGAATATCATATTTATCAATCAACTGACTGCCAAATTGATCGAATTCCTGTTTATTCAGAATTCCTTTATTCGAAAACGGCTCTTTGTAATACTGCTTTGATACTAAATTCGTCGCTACATCAAAATCCAAAAACAGTCCAAATCGTTGACGATCTTCAGGTACATACGAGATTCCGGATTCAGTTCTGTTTCGTATACTGTCATTCGTAATGTCCTGCCCATTGAGGAAGATCTTTCCGCCGCTCGCCTTTACTAAACCGGCAATGGCATCCGCTATTTCAACTTGGCCATTATCTGCGACCCCTGCAATCGCGAATATTTCGCCACTGCGTATCGTAAAGGAAACGTCTTTGACTACTTCAAATCCGTCCTCATTTTTCACGGTTAACTGTTCTACTTTCAATACTTCTTCTTTAAATTGAGCAGGTGCTTTTTCAGATTCAAAGCTTACTTCCCTACCGACCATTAATTGAGCCATAAGATTCGTCGATGTTGTCTTCACATCCAACACATCAATCAATTTACCTTTGTTCAATACCGCGCATCGGTCGGCCACTTTCTTAATCTCTTCTAACTTATGTGTGATGAGAATGATTGTTTTTCCACTATTTCGGAGACCTTCGATAATACCGAGGAGAAAATCAATTTCTTGTGGCGTTAGGACTGCCGTTGGTTCATCAAAAATAAGGATTTCAGCTTCACGGTAGAGCACTTTTAAAATTTCAACACGTTGCTGCATGGAAACGGTAAGATCGGCTACTTTTTTCGTAGGCTCCACTTCCAAACCAAAGCTTTTGGACAGTTCTTCAATTTTACGGTTAGCACTTCGAATACCTACGTAAGGAAAGAGACCGGCGAATTTGCTGGTGGGCTCAACCCCTAAAATGATATTCTCTGTAATCGTATAATCATCGACTAACTTAAAATGCTGATGGACCATTCCGATGTTAAGATTTGCCGCGTGGTTCGGCGAACTGATTTGTACCTTCTCTCCCCGAATATAGATTTCTCCTTCATCGGGTTCGTACATCCCGCACAGAATACTCATCAATGTTGATTTGCCTGCACCATTTTCACCAAGCAAGGCAAAAATTTCACCTTTCCTAATGCCAATGGATACGTCATCATTTGCTACGATTCCAGGGAAACGTTTCGTAATATGTTTCATTTCAACGATATAATCAGACATACTGTTCTCCTTCCTCACATCATCGGAAAAATAATAGAAGTTCATCATTCCCTCCCATTTATTCGCAGGGAACTGATAAACTTCTACCGGTATTGTGTTGCTAATTCATCTTATAGTCCTGGAAACTTTTCTGGAGTATGTTCATTAAAATTGGATGCAGGTACCATTGTGCCATCTTTCACTAGCTCATACGCCTCATTCAATTTGCTTAGCGTATCCTCAGATAATTGGTGACGACCCTCTTTTTTAATAAAACCTGTGGAATCTGTATCTGCATGAAGAACTACATTTCCGCCTTTAAAGGATCCATCAGCAACAGAATTCAATGCCTTTTCAATGTTCATCGCCATGAATTTCACGCCGGAAGTTAACACGATATTTTTAGAACCAGTTGCACCGTCATCATATTGGTCAACATCCACCCCAACTACTTTCACGTCGCCCTTCGCTTCCTTAACTGCTGTGAATACACCATTACCAGTCCCGCCTGCAGCAACGAAAATAATATCTGCACCTTGTTTGATCAATGCATTGCCGATTACTTTACCAGTCGCTTCATCCGCAAAGGATCCTGCGTAGTTACCACCTACATCAGCACCCGTTACATCCGTTCCTGCATAACCAGATAGTTCAACGAGTTCAACATTTTTCCCATAAACTTTATTGGCATAATTAACGCCTGATTCAAAACCGAATTGATAGTTTACGTTTGAAGGATAAGCGATCCCATTTACAACCGCTACTTTGTTTGTCTTCGTTTCAAGTGCTGCAGCCATTCCCGCAAAGAAACCACTTTCCTGCTCGGCGAAATTCATTGCATAAATATTGTCGAAATCAGTTTGGCCATCTACTGGAGCTGGCTCAGTGTCATTCATGATAAAGATCTTATCCGGATTTTCTACAGCGATGCTCGAAACCCCAGCAAATTGGAAACCAGGTGTAACAATTACATCATAATCCGCCACGATATCGGCAACTGCTTGTACAGCAGCTGCTGGATCGCCTGTTGGTTCTTTAACTGACTTTACTGTTGCAGTTGGATTATTTTCGATAAACTTCAAAATGCCGTTATAGTTATCTTCATTGAAGCTGCCATCATCTACGCCAGATGGGCTTGTTACAATTGCAATTTTCAAGCCTTCTTCGCCAGCTCCAGCCTTATCTTCCTTTTTATTAGCTGTGTTATTTCCGCACGCGGCCATAACAACAGTCATGAAAGCAAGGACTAATACCATTGCTATTTTCTTTGTACTGTTCGTCATTTGAAATGATCCTCCCTGTGAAATATTGTCTTTGTAAAAATTAAAAAAGCACCGAGTAGATACCGGTGCTTGACTTCAGGAAGGTAGACAATAGAAATAATAGGATGCTTATTTCCATTGTTATATACACAACCTCGTAGTCAAGCCATTTACGGTAGCTTGGTAGAAACTTTTGGGCCTTATCCCCAATGTTATACGAGAATATTATTCAATTTTTACTACCCAATAATAACACCCGGAATTGGGGGTGTCAATAATAATACGAATGATTTATTAAAAAATCTTAACATCGTTCGCTAATTGTATAAACAGGTAGAATTACCTGCCATAAAAATAGGTAATATCCTCCTTTTTAAAGTTTTAAATGTTTGTAACCAGTCTTCTTAAT
This sequence comes from Sporosarcina luteola, assembly GCF_023715245.1. Taxonomy (GTDB): domain Bacteria; phylum Bacillota; class Bacilli; order Bacillales_A; family Planococcaceae; genus Sporosarcina; species Sporosarcina luteola_C. The sequence goes on along the minus strand of NZ_JAMBNV010000003.1, from coordinate 11,787 downwards.
TTGTACAATTAGGGAATCCTTCAGAGTAGATGTAGCAATGAAGGAGTAAATTGGTATTGTAATTAAAACAATCGGAGGTATGTAGAAGTGAACAGCCATGATCCACAATTTTTCATATCCAAACTTGGACTAACTCCACATCGAGAGGGCGGTTATTATAAACAATCATTCCATTCGACCGAAACGATTTCCGATCAAGAAGTAACGATGAATTTCGAGGGGAAACGCATGCTCTATACGAGTATTTACTTTCTCTTAACTTCGAAAGACATCTCCCATTTCCATCGTTTGAAATCTGATGAAGTATGGTATTATCATGCGGGAAGTCCTCTAACCATTCATGTGATTGAGGAAAATGGGGAGTATAAAGAAATTAAATTAGGGTTGAATTTGGATAAAGGAGAAGTCCCACAGGCGTTAGTTCCAAAAAACACTATTTTCGGATCATCAGTGATGGATCCGGATACTTTCTCTTTAGTCGGATGTATGGTTTCGCCTGGTTTTGAGTACAAGGACTTTGAGTTGTTTACACAGGAAGAGCTTTTACTGAAATATCCTCAACATAAAGACGTCATCTTAAAGATGGCTTATGAGATAATTCCAGACTGACTAATAGAATGAAAAAAAGCTCCTCACAAGTCCACTGACTTATGAGGAGCTTTCTATATCCAACTCAATCGGCTAGCCCCTCGAGGTGTCGGGGCTAAGCAAGCCGCTTGCGCTTTTCTTGTTACATCATTCCGCCCATTCCGCCCATGTCAGGCATGCCGCCGCCCATTCCAGCTGGTTCCGGGATATCTGCTACGACTGCTTCTGTAGATAGGAGCATTGCCGCCACGGATGCTGCATTTTGAAGTGCAGAACGAGTAACTTTTGTCGGGTCCACGATACCCGCTTGCATCATGTTGACCCATTCGCCGTTCGCAGCGTTGAAGCCGATGCCGACTTCTTCGCGTTTCAGGCGGTCAACAACGATAGAGCCTTCGAGGCCTGCGTTGTTCGCAATTTGGCGAACTGGCTCTTCAAGTGCACGAAGAACGATTTTCACGCCTGTTGCGACATCGCCTTCTGTGCTTTCAAGAAGTGTTTCAACTTTTGAATATACGTTCACAAGCGCTGTACCACCACCGGATACGATACCTTCCTCGACAGCCGCACGAGTAGAGTTCAATGCGTCTTCGATACGAAGTTTGCGCTCTTTCAATTCTGTTTCAGTTGCCGCTCCGACTTTAATAACTGCTACGCCGCCAGCAAGTTTCGCAAGGCGTTCTTGCAGCTTCTCTTTGTCGAACTCGGAAGTTGATTCTTCAAGTTGCGCACGGATTTGGCCGACACGTGAAGCGATTTGCTGTGAATCTCCATTTCCTTCAACGATTGTCGTATGGTCTTTTGTGACAACGACTTTCGCAGCGCGTCCAAGCTGATTGATGTCAGCGGATTTAAGATCTAGGCCAAGGTCTTCCGTGATGACTTCCCCGCCTGTAAGGATTGCGATATCTTCAAGCATCGCTTTACGACGGTCGCCGAATCCTGGTGCTTTAACAGCTACTGCGTTGAATGTACCGCGAAGTTTATTCACAACGAGTGTTGCAAGTGCTTCGCCTTCCACGTCTTCAGCAATCATCAACAACGGCTTGCCTTGTTGAACGACTTGCTCAAGAACCGGCAGGATTTCTTGGATGTTCGAAATCTTCTTATCTGTGATCAAAATATATGGGTTGTCAAGAACCGCTTCCATTTTGTCCGTGTCTGTCGCCATGTAAGCAGATGCGTAGCCGCGATCGAATTGCATACCTTCTACAACATCAAGCTCAGTCGTGAAGCCTTTCGACTCTTCGATTGTGATGACGCCATCGTTGCCGACGCGCTCCATCGCTTCAGCGATCAATTCGCCGACTTCTTCGTCGCCTGAAGAAATAGCTGCAACTTGTGCAATTTCCTGCTTGCTTTCGATTTCATCGGAAATGCCTTTCAACTCTTCAATTGCCGTTGCAACCGCTTTTTCGATTCCTTTACGGATGCCGACAGGGTTTGCACCAGCTGTTACGTTTTTCAAGCCTTCACGGATCATCGCCTGCGCAAGAACAGTTGCAGTCGTCGTACCGTCACCAGCGATTTCGTTCGTTTTGGAAGCGACTTCTGCTACGAGTTTTGCACCCATGTTTTCGAATGCATCTTCAAGCTCGATTTCTTTTGCAATCGTTACACCGTCGTTTGTGATAAGCGGTGAACCGAATTTTCTCTCAAGAACGACGTTACGTCCTTTTGGTCCAAGCGTCACTTTAACAGCGTCAGCAAGTGTATCTACACCGCGTAGCATTGCGCCGCGCGCGTCTTCATTAAATTTAATTTCTTTAGCCATTTATGAATTCCTCCTGTTTTTTCGTGTACTTATTTATAAGGGCGACTTAACCGATGATAGCCAGAACGTCGCTTTCACGCAGGATCAAATATTCATTGCCTTCATATTTCACTTCAGTTCCAGCATATTTTGAGAAGATGATGCGGTCGCCTTCTTTTACTTCCAGGTCAACACGCTGGCCGTTTTCAAGAACTCGTCCAGTACCTGCCGCTACAACTTTTCCTTCTTGCGGTTTCTCTTTTGCAGAATCCGGCAATACGATACCGCTTGACGTTTTTTCTTCTGCTTCGATCAGTTCGATTACGATACGGTCACCTAATGGTTTCAACAAGTGAAACACCCTCCTCGACAAATTATCTTCTATTTAGCACTCATCAATCAAGAGTGCTAATACATTTCTAATCATAATAAAGTTGCCCAAAAATTGCAAGCAAAATACTCGCTGAAGATAGGATAAAACAAAATGTCAGCCGCCCCCTATCTACGCGTGCAGACAGTCTCAAACCGTAATACCCTTTTCACTTTGCTTGTCTTCTTAGAAAGGCTAAAATGGACAATAGAAGAAAGGAAGTTGGCAATGAAAAACTGGAAAATCTCTATTTCGATCGTTCTTTTATACATAGCAATGCAGTTCGGAAGCATTCCTGTCTCGAAAGGATTCTTCACCTACTTTCAAAACACCGCCGGCATGGAAAAGGAAGACGCGGCATTTTACGGCTTCGCCTGGGCGCTGTTTATTACCAACATGATCGCCGCACCGATCATCCTCTTCATGACAACGCGGAACAAACGGTTTTGGGATATTTTCAAAGGGAAGAAAGCGACGCCTTTGATGACAATCCTCTGGGGAGTATTAGGATTTTTCATGGCGATGGCTGGGCAAATGATTGCCGGCATCATCGAAATCGCTCTAGGCATCGAGCCGGGCTCTGAAAATACCGCTTTACTGAGCGAAGTCGCCAAACTGTCGCCGATCATCATCTTTTCAATCGTCATCTTCGCACCGCTTTTGGAAGAGATCATTTTCAGAAGGGTTTTATTCGGAGGCATTTATACAAAGACGAATTTCTGGATCGCGGCGATTGTAAGCGGTATTGTATTCGCGGCCGTCCACGGAGAACTTCAGCATCTTCTCATCTATATGGCGCCTGGAATGGTGTTTGCATTCATTTACCATCATACGAAGCGCATTTGGGCACCAATGATTGCCCACTTCCTCATGAACGGTTTCGTTATGATCGTCCAGCTGAATTATGAGAAGCTTGAGCAATGGCAAAAAAATCTTCAGCAAACATTTATTCATTTTATGCAATAAAAAACGGCCTCCCCATCGCGGGAAGCCGTTTTTACTTCATCCTAAGCCATAAAAAATGAAAAGAGAGCAAGACCGATAATTAGTGAGAATACGATCGCAAGAACTATGCCAATACCCATTAGAATTGCAACGACACCGAATCCGCGCCATGCTGAGAAATTATGGACAAGCCCAATTCCCTTACAAGAAATTACCGTCCCGTAAATACTCACTCCTATTGAGATAAGGTTCATTAAGAAATAAACCCCAAGCGGCAGATTAGTGATTCCAAAGTTCTCCGTCGGCACTTCGAATAAGCGTGAGCCGTATATAGCAAGAATAAGGATGTTCATCGGAGCGAGCCAGATCATCGGTATTGTTGCGGCTGGCGTCACGTGGATCATCTCGGAATACTTCCCAGTCCCCCCAAGCCATTTCCCAATCCATGTATACAGCGCGGACACAACCACCCATCCGAGCAATGCTCCGGCATATGACGTTACAATTGACATGAAAACAATTATAAACAATGGCAGTCCATTAAACCAACCTGTTGTTGCCGTAGAGATAACACCCGTGCTAATTGATCCTAATAAAAAAATGAGAAATCCGTATCCAACCGACTTCTTCTCAAGCATGTATTGAAGCGTCTTCGTCGGCTGGCTCCATATGGATATCAATGGATTCATGTTTGTTCCCCCTTTACTTCTTATGTATATGTAAGTCCTTCACTACCTATCATACTGGAATCATACTGGGATTTCATTACAATCTACTAAGTGAATTCAACAAGTTTTGCGCAACTTTCATATAGCTGCGCTCATTTCGGGACTTTCTGACTATCCAAACTCCACTAAAAAATCCCGCTCCCAACACCCGGAAAGCGGGACTCCAGTTTATTTCTCCATATTCCCCATCACTTCATCAATCTGACGTTGCTGTTCAGCCTTTATTTCTTCAAGCTTCCGCTTTTCCTCGGCTTTCAGGAATTTTCGATAGCCGACGCGGCAGATGATGATGCTCAGTTCGTAAAGCAAGAACAAGGGAACAGTCACCAATAAATGCGACATGATGTCCGGCGGCGTGATGAATGCCGCAATGACGAACAGGACAAAATATGCTACCTTTCGGATTTTCACCAGTTTCACAGGATCCAATATGCCGAGTCTCGACAGAAATAATAGGACGATCGGAAGCTGGAATATAACGCCGAACGGAATCAGTATTTGAAACAGGAAAGTGAAATATTCATTAATACCGACCGTCTGCGTTATGCCGAGCTCCGCGGAAAGTTCCTTCATGAAATTCATGACGAACGGCACAAGGACAAAATAGGAAAACGCAATTCCAACGAGCAATAGCATAAAAGCGAACGGGATATAGCTCAACGTCACTTTGCGCTCCGTCTCATGCAACCCCGGTGAAATGAACGACCAGAACTGGTACATGATGACCGGCGAAATGATGACGACCGCTAAGAAGATGATGACCTTCAAGTACAGGGCTATCGGATCGACTACGTTGAACGCATGGAATTCCTCATATCCTGCCTCTGATTGCAGGAACTTGATGATCGGCTTCGCGATGAAAAAGCTCCCGATTACCGCAATAACAAAGAAAACGACGATTACCATCAGTCGTTTTCTAATTTCATCTATATGTTCAATGACTGTTAAATTTTTCTCTTTCATCGGACAGACATCCTTACTTATTGCACATCATTTTTCTTGTCTTCCACTTTTTTGACCGTGTCGTCATCATCGGACACAAGTCCTTTCGTCGCTGATTTGAATTCACGCAATGAAGAGCCGAACGCTTTTCCGATCTCCGGCAACTTCTTCGGTCCAAAAATGAGCAATGCTATGATTGCGATTAGAATTAAACTAGTTACTCCTGGAGCCATTTCGGACACCTCCTTCATATGTAATCCATTTTACATGAAAACAACTTCTATTACTATTGAACAGGTCACTCTATTTGTGAATCTTTTTCGTCATTTTTTATGAAATAAATCAATGTCTGCAACTCTACCGACAAATCGATCGTATGGATGCGCATCCAGTCAGGCGCTGTCAGACGGACAGGGGTGAAATTGAGGATTCCTTTTACACCGATATCGACCATCCGATCCGCAATTTCCTGCGCCGCCCTCGTCGGAACGGTGAGAATGACAAGATTAATGCCCAATTCCTTAATCTTCTCTTCCATCATGTCCGGATGAAACACCGGGATATTACTAATCGTCTTCCCTTCTTTCGGAGCCTTCGGGTCGAACGCAACAACAATACGCGTATTATGGTTCTTCTGGAAATTATATTTAAGAAATGCGTTTCCTAAGCTTCCTACGCCGATCAATGCAACATCCGTCTCTTCATCCTGATTCAGTGCCCTTCGGAAGAATAAAAGGAGGTCGTTCACATCATAGCCGTAGCCTTTGCGCCCGAGCGCTCCAAAATGGGAGAAGTCACGGCGGATCGTCGCGGCATCGATTTTCATCGCCTCGCTCAATTCGCTGGACGATACTCGCTTCTTGCCGGCATTCGCGAAGTTTTGTAGGAATCTATAATATAAAGGAAGGCGTTTAGACGTCGCCTGCGGAACTCTTGGAGTCGATTCAGCCATTTCTTACCTCCTGTACGTACGTGCAATGAGCTCATTTTATCGTACTCCAGATACGTGCTGAAGTAAAGCCAACGATTGCACCGGCATGCCCATTCGATTACACTAAAAGTGGAATAGAGGTGTGCTCAATGATCGTATTACAAGTGAATGGAATTACGAAATCGTTCTCAGGAACTGACATATTGAATAATGTCCGACTCGAAGTGCAGCACCGTGACAGAGTTGCGCTCGTTGGACGGAACGGTGCCGGCAAGTCGACATTGCTGAAAATCATTGCGGGAGAGATGTCCGCGGACTCTGGCGATATCATCATGCCGAAAGATGTACAGGTAGGCTATCTTGAACAGCACGCGGGCATTGATTCCCCCCTCAACATCTGGGATGAGATGCTGACCGTTTTCGGGCCGCTACTTGAAATGGAAAAGAGGCTCCGCAAGCTCGAAGCACAAATGGCGGATCCTACCGTTTACGGGAATCCGCAAGAATACGAGCGGGTCATGAAGGATTATGACGCATTGCAAATTGACTTCAAGGATTCCGGCGGGTATCAGTACGAGTCAGATATGCGTTCAGTCCTGCATGGCATGCGTTTTTATCCCGAAGACTACGAGAAGAACGTCAATCTGTTGTCAGGCGGACAGAAAACGCGGTTGGCGCTTGCAAAAATGCTGCTCAGCAAACCGGATCTCCTTATCTTGGACGAGCCGACGAACCATTTGGACATCGAGACACTCGGCTGGCTTGAAAAATACCTCGTCTCCTATGAAGGGGCGATCCTCATCGTTTCCCATGACCGTTATTTCCTCGATCAGATCGTGACGATCACGTATGAAGTGTCGAGGCGGAAAGTGACGAAGTATGTCGGCAACTATAGCGCCTATCTTGTTGAAAAGGCGAAGAACTATGAGCGGGACAAGAAGTTATATGAGCGCGAGACGAGCGAAAAAGCGAAGCTCGAGGATTTCATCCAACGGAATATCGCACGCGCATCGACTTCCAAGATGGCAAAAAGCCGCCGGAAGCAGCTTGAACGGACGGAATGGATGGATGCGCCAGATGGGGATGAGAAGTCCGCAAGCTTTTCTTTCTCAATCGATCGGCCAAGCGGCAACGATGTGCTTACATTGGATAACATCGCTGTCGGCTATGACGGCAAACCTGTTTCCAAGCATATTAACATGCATGCATACAAAGGAGACCGGATTGCGATCATCGGTCCGAACGGGATTGGCAAGTCGACATTGCTGAAAACGATCGTCAAAAGGCAGGAGCCGGTTGACGGGACGATCCGCTACGGAACGAATGTCCAGTTCGGTTATTATGACCAGAACCAAGCGACAATCCTTGGTACGGGGACAGTTCTCCATGAGTTATGGGATGAGTGGCCGATGATGAATGAAAAGGATGTCCGCTCAGTACTCGGGCGTTTCCTGTTCACTGGAGAAGACGTCGAAAAGCCAGTCGCTTCATTATCTGGCGGCGAGAAGGCGCGTCTTTCATTAGCGAAACTCATGCTACAAAAATCGAATACGCTCGTGCTTGACGAGCCGACGAACCATCTCGACCTCGACAGCAAGGAAGTGTTGGAAAATGCATTGGATGACTTCCCAGGCACGATCCTCTTCGTCTCCCATGACCGCTACTTCATCAACCGGATTGCTACGAAAGTGATTGACGTCGGCCCTATTGGCGTTACGGAGTATCTCGGCGATTACGATTACTTCATTGAAAAGAAAAATGAGCTTGAGGAACTGCAGGCAGAACAAGCAGCTTCAAATCAAAAAGCCCAGCCGAAGAACCGGCGGAATGAAGAGGATAAAGAAGTTAAACGGCAAGAGCGCCGATTGACAAGGGCGATTGCGGAAATCGAAGAGTCGCTCGGCAAATTGGATGCCGAAATCTCCGTTCTGCAGGAAGAGTTGCTGAATCCTGTTTTTGCAGACGATCATGTAAAGCTGATGGAGCTGCAGGAACAGATCGACGAACTCCAGCTGCAACACGACAACCTTTCTGAGGAATGGCTGAATTTGCAGGAAGAGCTCGAAAAATTGAATTTGGAAGCCTAAAAATAGCTGTCGACTGGAATGAACGCCATTCGACAGCTTTTTTCCGTTTTCGACATCCCATCCATTTGATTTCCACAATCTTATCAACAGTCCACACGTTGATATAATAGGATATGAACATAGTTATCCACGTTATCCACATTTTCTGTAGCGATTACCAACACAGTTATCCAAAACATGAATCGGTCATACACACGAATCTTTGAACTATCCACAACTTATCAACAATTGTGCATAAGTACGAATGTTCCCTCTTGACAAGTCGGATTCATTTCGGGACAAATAAAAACGGAAATCGTCAGAACTCGACGATTTCCTTCATTCATTTACTCATTTATTCTCACTATTCCATGAAGCAAGCTCCATGCCCGGTCGGCCATTCATTTCCATCGTACCGAGCTTTCCACTTTGGAACATCGAAGTACCTGCAGCTGCAATCATTGCCGCATTGTCCGTGCAAAGCGAGATTGGAGGTACGTAAAAAGGTATCCCCTCTTTTTCAAAAACTTCATCCAATGAAGCGCGCAAGCCTTTATTCGCAGCTACGCCTCCCGCAGCGATGACTTGCTTCACGCCATATTCCTTCGCTGCCCTCAACGTTTTCTCTGTCAACACCTCAACGACACTTTGCTGGAAGCCCGCCGCCACATGAGCAGGCACGACCTCTTCGCCTTTTTGCTCAAGATTATGCTTATAATTGATCACTGCGGATTTCAACCCGCTGAAGCTGAAATCATACGAATCCGGCTCAAGCCACGCTCTCGGAAAGTCGACCGCTTCATCGCTCTCAAGCGCAAGCTTATCGATATGCGGCCCTCCCGGATACGGCAGCCCGAGGACGCGTGCCACTTTGTCATACGCTTCCCCCGCTGCATCATCACGCGTTTCACCGATCAAGTTAAATGACCCATGCTGTTCCATAAGGACCAATTCCGTATGCCCTCCTGAGACGATTAGCGCCAACAACGGAAACTTCATCGGCTGCATCAACTGATTCGCATAAATATGTCCCGCAATATGGTGGACTCCGATGACCGGTAACCCATTGGCAAACGCGAATGCCTTCGCAGCATTGATGCCGATCAATAAAGCGCCGACAAGCCCAGGTCCCTCCGTCACAGCGACTGCATCCAAATCAGAAGGCTCAAGGTCTGCCACAGCCAACGCTTCCTCTATGACGAGCGTAATCTGTTCAACATGATGCCTCGAAGCGATTTCAGGCACCACTCCTCCGAAGCGTTGCTGACTCTGAATTTGCGACGCAACAACATTCGAGATGATTTCATGTCCGTTCTTCACGACCGAAGCCGCCGTCTCATCACAGCTCGTTTCAATTCCTAGTATATACATATCTTTATCCATCACAATTCCACCCACATGACGAGCGCATCTTCATGGTCGTCCGTATAATAGTTTTTCCGTATGCCGCCATCCTGGAAACCGAGCTTGCGATACAAGTTCTGCGCCGTATGATTGCTCACGCGCACTTCAAGCGTCATCAGTCTCACTTCATTCGCCTTGCACAACTCCATCGCCCTCCGCATAAGCGCCTCACCAATCCCATGGCCCCTCATATGCGTCCTCACCGCCACATTCGTAATATGGCTCTCATCCAGCACAACCCACATCCCGCAATGCCCAATCACCTCATCATCCGAAACTGCGACAATGTAATGGGCATAATCATTTCCAGTCATCTCATGTTCGAAGACTTCTTGCGTCCATGGCGTCGCAAACGCCTCCTGCTCGATTTCAACGACCGCTGGAATATCTTCCAACGTCATCTTCCGATATGATATGGTGTTATTCACGGCCCTTTTCCTTCCGTTGCTGCATCAGCCAGTTCGCCTCCGCCTCAGCGATACGGCGGTATTCCGGCGTAAATGCATGTGTATTCTCTTCCAATCCATCTTGCTGCGCGATGAAAACCAACGCAGATGCCCGCGGGAGCTGCATCGGGAACGGAGCAATGACGGCATTCTCCTGTAACCTTTCCTTCATGAGCTCTTCATGCATGGCAACATCCTTGCCGACAAAAAGGACAGGTCGCTCCTTGCTTGCTAAAACATCCATCAGATTTTCAATCGCAAAATGCCCATCCTCCGCGATGGCGGTCAATCCGCCATCCACGAATTCATATACCCCTGCGTACACATTATTCCTTCGCGCGTCCACAATCGGGCAGATCAACCCGTCAAAATAAAAAGCATTCGCGGCAAGCACCTTCAAGGTTGAGACACCAAACAAAGGCTTCTTCAACGTCCAAGCCAATGTCTTTGCTATTGTTACACCGATGCGGACACCTGTATAAGATCCAGGTCCTTCCGACACTGCAATCGCATCAATATCTTTAGGCTGCAGCTGCACCGTCGCAAACAATTCCTCAATCACCGGCATCGCACGCAGCGAATGATTGACAGCCATTGAAGAATTCACCTCAGCCAAAATGGCTCCGTCCTTAACAATCGCAACAGACAAAGGCGTGTTCGCCGTATCTATTCCTAACCATATCATAACGTCATCGCCTCACAAATCTTTTCAAAACGTTCCCCTTTAGGAATCAGTACAATCTTTCTCGAAGTTTCCCCTGTATGCTGTATCTGGATATCCAAGCGTTCTTCCGGCAAATCAGCTTCTATTAAATGTGCCCATTCAACGACGGACACCGCGTCCCCATAAAACAGCTCGTCCCAACCGAGATCCTCATCACTGTCCGCCAATCGATAGACATCCAAATGATTGAAAGGGACATTGCCTTCGTATTGTTTCAAGATTGTAAATGTCGGACTGTTCACCGTCCGTGTGACGCCAAGGCTACGCGCTAGCGCTTTTGTAAACGTCGTTTTTCCAGCACCAAGATCGCCTTCCAACGTCACAACGTCTGGAGGCGATAGCAAGCCTGCCAATATATTCGCGATGTGTTCAGTCTCCTCTAGGGAATGAACATTGAATTCTATAGTCATCGTATGTTCCTTTCATCTCCACTTTGCTTTAGTGTACCGAAAATACGCCAATTTCGAAAGCTATGAGGTTTGGAGGATTTTTTGTAAATATAAATAATAAAAAACCGACTCTGGAATAAATCCATAATCGGTTGACAAGGTTAAATTAAAATGGCGGTCCCGACCGGGATCGAACCGGCGATCTCCTGCGTGACAGGCAGGCATGTTAACCGCTACACCACGGGACCATTAATATGTATACTTTCCGATAGAATGCAAGGTTCGCTAACTGCAAATTCATTTACTTGATCAATTCTAACCTATAGACATTCTTATCGAAAAGGATTGGGTTGCCCGGCGACGTCCTACTCTCACAGGGGGAAGCCCCCTACTACCATCGGCGCTGAAGAGCTTAACTTCCGTGTTCGGTATGGGAACGGGTGTGACCTCTTCGCCGTCGTCACCAGACAATTGAACGACTCTTGTTCGTTCAAAACCGGA